>CAKKST010000126.1 GCA_919903585.1 Nitrospiria bacterium
GATTAACAGTTGCCGGAGATTTAATAAAACTGGGGCATAAGGTGACAGTATTTGAGGCGCTCCATGAACCGGGCGGCGTCCTTGTCTATGGCATACCTGAATTCCGCCTTCCAAAGGCCATTGTAAAGCGTGAGGTAGATTTCCTAAAGAAGCTCGGTGTTGAATTTAAATTAAACTATGTTATTGGCAAGATAAAGACAGTTGATGAATTGTTGGGGGTTGACGGGTATGATGCTGTATTTCTCGGAAACGGCGCAGGCCTTCCAAAGTTCATGGGAATACCCGGTGAAAACCTAAACGGCGTCTATTCTGCAAATGAATATCTTACAAGGGTCAATCTGATGAAGGCATATAAATTCCCTGAATACGACACGCCTATCATTAAAGGCAGAAGGGTTGCTGTAGTCGGCGGCGGCAATGTTGCAATGGATGCTGTAAGAACATCATTAAGGCTCGGCGCTGAAGAAGCAATGATAATCTACAGACGTTCAAAAGAAGAGATGCCTGCAAGAAGGGAAGAGGTAGAGAATGCCCATGAAGAGGGCGTTATATTTAAAAATCTTACAAATCCCGTAAGGATAATCGGCGATGAGAAAGGCTGGGTATCTGCGTTAGAGTGTTTAAAGATGGAGCTCGGCGCTCCTGATGAATCAGGCAGAAGAAGCCCTGTTCCAATTAAAGGCTCTGAATTTCAGGTGCCTGTTGATGTAGTAATAATAGCTATTGGAACAAGCGCCCAGCCATTGATTGCAGCAAGCGCAAAAGGCATGGAGGTAAACAAAAGAGGATATATAGTTGTAGACGAGGAGACAGGCAAGACCACAAAAGATGGCGTTTACGCTGGCGGCGATATTGTAACAGGCGCTGCAACAGTCATCCTTGCCATGGGCGCAGGAAGGAAGGCAGCAAGGGCAATACATGAGTATGTGATGAAGAAGTAGGAGGCTTTCATTATAGGCGGGGTTTTCTAACCCCGCCTGATATGTGCTTCACTGATAGTTTTCATTGATTCATTACAGTAATATAAAAAGGGATAAACTCACACCAGACTTGGAGTCAGCGTTTTAGAGGCGCATGGATCTGTGCCCCAATTTTTTTCTTCTCAATGCAAGTTCATTACCTTTTTGTTTTCCACTCAAGAATTTCATTATAAAGTTCAGCAGCAGTTTTTTTGCCAAATAACTTTTCTTTAATTTCAAGGTAATCTGTTTTCTGAGATATTGTCTCCCTGATAAAGAAAGCAGCCTTTGTAATGCCAAGGTTTTTTACAATTGCATCTATAGCTTCGCTTTTAAGAATTTTTATATCTGGAAGGGATTCGGATTTAACTGTCATTTATTTACTCCTTTTTTAAAATATTTGCTACAAAATCTACTGGGTTTTGCAACTTTATTGGCCCCTTATATCTCTTTAATATCTTATCATCACATGTAAGGAAGTAATCAACCTTTAATTCCTCAGCACAGGCCAGATGTAAAGCATCAAGCCCTTTTATTTGATCTCTTTCTATCTCAAGTGCTCTTGTTAAAATAGTTTCATGAATTGGTTGAATGTGTTTCCCCATTTTTAGACATAAGTTTACAAATGCCTGCCTTTCTTCGTAGGGGTTATTTATATTTTCAAATAATAATACATCAGAAGATACAAATTCAATGGTTCCAGATTCAATAAGCATAAATACTATCAGCATAGATGATGATTCCAGATAAATCCTCGGCTGAGATTGATCATCAAATATTCTATTCAAGGCGCTGGTGTCAATATAAACTTTCATTAGTTATTGTGAATGAATTGTCAGTGATAGCTTCAGGGCACCATCGTTACTTTTTTTAATTATAGCCCTTTTCCCTTATCATGACAATCTTTTTCTGAATATGCCTGAATTTTAGTAGCAAATGTCAGATGGAGATAATGCTAAAAGTGCAGGAAGAAAGGCAACAAGGTCAATTCATGTGTATATGATGAAAAAGTAGGAAGTGGCAGGGTTACGCCTGTCTTCTAATTTTTTTATCTCTCCCCCCACTTTAGTTTCTTTCTTAAGACCTCATAATGGTTTTTTTCCGGGGAGCGGATGAGTTTTACCCTTGTCTCTGCTGTGTGTACCTCCACGACATCCTCTTTCTTTAATGAAAAGCCTACCTGACCGTCAAATGTAACCATCACGCCCTCGTCCTCTGTTCTTAGTATTGCCTCTATCTTTACATTGTCAGGGATTACGATCGGCCTGTTTGTCAATGTATGAGGGCATATCGGAGTTAAGATAATTGCATTTACAGTAGGATGAATTATTGGCCCGCCTGCGGAAAGGGAGTAGGCAGTAGAGCCTGTTGGCGTGGATATAATCAGGCCATCGCCCCTCAGAGATGTAACAAACTGGGCATTCACATATATATCAAGGATTATCATCCTCGCCACAACCCCGTGATTTATGACTACATCATTCAGGACAGGGGACTGTGCAAGCCTTTCACCCTGGCGGTGGATATGGGTTATGAGCATCATGCGCTCATCAATAATAAATTCGCCATTGATTACCTTCTCAAGTGTCGGATATAATTCGTCCAGTGTAACCTCTGTAAGAAAACCGAGGCCGCCTAAGTTTACACCGAGTATTGGTATACCATTGTTTATTGTAAGCCTTGCAACACTCAAGAGCGTGCCATCGCCGCCGAGGACAATCATCATATCCACTTGTGAGGATATCTGTGATTTTTGATACGGTGATTTTTTGTTCACTATCCTTGCTGTATCAGCATCAAGGACAGCCTCAATCCTATGAGCTTCAAGCCATGAAATGAGTTTGTTTAAGACATCCTTTGACTCAGGTTTATGCGGTTTTACGATTATTCCTATCTTTTTCATATTTTCTTCAATGATAACTGGCTACTCCCTTTTTGTCAACAGGTTCTTGTTTGGCAAGCAGTCATATTTATTATTGACAAGCACCCATAATTTCGTTAATATTTCTAATTACTTAAATTTTAAATATAGAGAAGGTAACTTATATGCAAATCAGGATTAATGGAAAGCATGAGGAAGTAAAAGAAGGCACAATACTTGATCTTTTGAAGGCAAGGAATGTGGAGCCTGAGATGGTCTCGGTTGAGCTCAACTCCAAGATACTTGAAAGGACAGATTACGTCGCAACTAATATTAAAGAAGGTGATGTAATAGAGTTTCTGTACTTTATGGGAGGCGGGGTTGCAGAAGGGGCCATATAATAATATTACTGAACTTATTGGCAACACCCCGCTTGTAAGATTAAACAGGATACCAGATGCGACTGGCGCAGAGATATTTGTAAAGGTAGAGTCTTTTAATCCTGGCGGAAGCGTTAAAGACAGGATTGCCCTGAGCATGATTGAGGATGCAGAGGCAAATGGGAAGATAGAGAAGGGCGATACTATTATAGAGCCTACCAGCGGGAATACAGGGATCGGCCTTGCCCTTGTATGTGCTGTTAAGGGATACAGACTGATACTTGTGATGTCAGAGAGCATGAGCTTTGAGCGCAGGAATCTTCTGGCAGCGTATGGCGCAGAATTGATGCTTACACCAGCAAAGGATGGTATGCAGGGCGCTATTGACAAGGCAGGAGAGGTTTTGAAGGAACACCCTGAATACTTTATGCCGAATCAGTTTGAAAACCCTGCAAACCCTGCAATACACAAGAGGACGACTGCTGTGGAGATATGGGAGGCAATGGAAGGAAGGATTGATGCCTTTGTTGCAGGGGTTGGCACAGGCGGGACAATCACAGGGGTTGGCGGGTTTTTAAAAGAGAAGAGTCCAGATATAAAGGTAGTTGCAGTGGAGCCGTCAGGCTCGCCGGTTTTATCAGGCGGGAGGCCGGGGCCGCATAAGATTCAGGGCATTGGCGCTGGCTTTGTGCCGAAGATATTGAATAGGGCAGTTATTGATAAGATAATCACTGTCAGCGATGATGATGCCTTTAAAATGGCAAAGAGGCTGGCAATGGAAGAGGGGCTTCTTGTCGGCATATCATCAGGCGCAAATCTCTTTGGGGCATTGCAGGTGGCAAAGGAAATAGGTGAGGGGAATAGGATTGTAACGGTGCTGCCTGATACAGGGGAGAGGTATTTTAGTATAGAGAAGTATTTTAATATGTAACTTTACCTCTTCCTCCCCTTTGTAAGGGGAGGTTGGGAGGGGTAGTTTAGAAATATTGTTATTCATCTACCTCCCCATAACCCCTCCTTACAAAGGAGGGGATGTAAAGGAGTGAAGGTTTAATCAGTATGTCAAATTTTACAGAAGAACAGATAAAGAGATACAGCAGGCATATCATACTGCCTGAGGTCGGCGGCAAGGGCCAAAAGAAGATTATGGAAACAAAGGTGCTGATCATCGGCGCTGGCGGACTCGGCTCGCCAATCGGGCTGTATCTTGCTGCTGCCGGAATCGGCAGGATAGGGATTATTGATGGCGATGTTGTTGACCTTTCAAATCTCCAGAGGCAGGTGTTTCATCACACGGCTGATTTAAACAAGCCAAAGGTTGAGTCTGCAAGGGAAAAGATGGAGGCGATAAACCCTGACCTTGAAGTCACGACATATAATGATAGATTATCAGCCAAAAATATTATGACACTCTTTTCTGAATATGATATTATTGCTGACGGCACAGATAATTTTCCGACAAAGTTTCTTGTGAATGATGCTGCCATCTTTGCCAACAAGCCGCTTGTGCATGGCGGGATTTTGCGTTTTGACGGACAGGCGATGACGATTATTCCACATCAGTCTACATGCTACAGGTGCATATTCCATAATCCGCCGCCGCAGGGATTGGTGCCTTCGTGTCAGGAGGCAGGCGTCCTCGGCGTCGTCGCAGGCGTGATCGGGACTATTCAGGCAACAGAGGTATTAAAACTTGCTGTTGGGAAGGGCAGGCTATTAACAGACAGATTATTGACATATAATGCATTAAGGTCTAAATTCAGAGAGGTGAAGCTGCACAAAAACCCAAAGTGTCAGGTGTGCGGTGAGAAGCCTACTATAAAGGAGCTGATAGACTATGAACAGCCAGTCTGTGCGATTTAAAAATCGTATTGATTACTCAGATTAGAAAGGCAGATTACACAGATTATGAAAGTCTGGTATTAGGAGAATGGATGAGTGATAAGATAAAGGGTTTAAAATGCAGGGAGTGCGGCAAGGAGTATCCGGCAGAGCCTTTGCATGTGTGCGAATTCTGCTTTGGCCCGCTTGAGGTGAATTATAACTATGACTGGATCAAGGGGCAGATAAGCAGGGAAAAGATAGAAAAGGGGCCAAAGAGCCTCTGGAGATACATTGACCTTCTTCCAGTTGTGGGAGAGGCAACAGTCGGGCTTTATGCAGGATTGACGCCTTTAATCAGGGCGCATAATCTTGGAGATGAGCTTGGCATTGATGAGCTTTATATTAAGAATGATACTGTAAATCATCCGACCCTTTCATTTAAAGACAGGGTTGTATCCATTGCCTTAACAAGGGCAAAGGAGCTCGGATTTGATACAGTTGCATGCGCATCAACTGGAAATCTTGCAAACTCTGTTGCAGCCCATGCAGCAGAGGCAAGGCTGAAGTGCTTTGTGTTTATACCCGGCGATCTTGAAGCAGGAAAGATACTCGGCAGTTTAATCTATCAGCCCACGGTTGTTGCTGTTAATGGAAATTATGATGATGTAAACAGATTGTGCAGCGAGATTGCAGCAGAATATAAATGGGCATTTGTGAATATCAACATAAGACCCTATTATGCAGAGGGCTCAAAGACCCTTGCCTATGAGACAGCAGAGCAGCTTGGATGGACAACGCCTGATCAGGTTGTTGTGCCTGCTGCGTCAGGCTCTCTTTTGACAAAGATATGGAAGGGATTTAATGAGATGTATAAGATAGGGCTTATTGATAAGGTCAACACAAAGGTGAATGGCGCTCAGGCAGAAGGCTGCTCGCCGATTGCTACTGCTTACAAAAACAAGACAGATTATGTAAAACCAGTAAAGCCTAATACTATTGCAAAATCCATTGCCATTGGAAATCCTGCTGACGGCTATTATGCCTTAAAGGTTGTATTAGAAAGCGGAGGCGCCTTTGATACTGTAACAGACCCTGAGGTTGTTGAAGGCATGAAGCTCTTGGCAAGGACAGAGGGCATCTTTGCAGAGACTGCCGGCGGTGTTACAGTCGGCGTGTTAAAGAAATTGGTTGAGAGCGGGAAGATAAAAAAGAAGGATAGAACAGTTGCCTATATAACAGGCAATGGCTTAAAGACGCAGGAGGCAGTGATAAATGCAGTCGGCTCGCCTGTGTTTATAGATCCGAAGCTGAGTGCGTTTGAGAAGATACTAAAAAAGTAAGGGGAACGAATTAAATAATGTTACATGTAGGGCAAGGGTGTAGGCACGAATTTATTCGTGCAAAAGGCACGGTTAAAACCGTGCCTACAAGTAAGAAGAAAATAAAAGAATGACAGAAAGAAACTATAGGAGGTTTTAGGATGGCGGTAAAGGTAAGGATTCCAACTCCATTAAGAAGGATTACTGCAAATCAGGGGGAGGTGGATGCAGAAGGCGCGACCATTGGTGGTCTGATAGAAGATCTTGAGAAAAAATATCCCGGTCTGAAAGAGCGTTTGTGTGATGAGACAGGCGCCATAAGAAGGTTTGTAAATATATATATAAATGAAGAGGACATACGCTTTATGCAGGGGAAGGATACATCAGTAAAGGATGGGGATGAGATATCAATTATTCCTGCAATTGCAGGGGGAAGCGAGGTATAAATGGCAAGTGTAAAGATACGTCTTACATTTCCAGAGGACAAGATCAAGGAGCCCATCATCTATAACATCGGCCATGAGTTTAAGGTAGTAACAAATATCAGAAGGGCAGATGTAAGGGAGAAAAAGGGATGGGTTGATCTGGAAGTAACAGGAGAGTCCTCTGAGATAGAAAGGGTAGTGGAGTCACTGAAGACTAAGGGTGTTAAGGTTGACCCCATAGAGAAGAATGTAATTGAGTGATAAGATGTTAAGTTTTACAGACGAGCAGATAAAAAGATACAGCAGGCATATTATTCTGCCTGAGGTTGGCGGCAAGGGCCAGAAGAAGATCAATAATGCAAAGGTCTTCTGCGTTGGCGCAGGCGGGCTCGGCTCTCCTGTTGCATTATACCTTGCTGCTGCAGGCGTTGGGACAATAGGCATTATTGATGCCGATGTCGTTGACCTAAGCAACCTCCAGCGCCAGATACTCCATGCAACACCTGATTTGGGCAAACCAAAGGTGGAATCTGCAAGGGAGACACTTACTGCGCTGAATCCTGATCTGAATGTTGTTGTTTATAAGGAGCGCCTTTCTGTAGATAATATCATGGATATTATAAAGGACTATGATATTGTCCTTGATGGTTCTGACAATTTTCCAACGAGATTTCTTGTAAATGATGCGACATACTTTGCAAAGAAGATATTAATCTCAGGGAGCATATTTAGATTTGACGGTCAGGTTACAACCTTTAAACACAATCTGGAGACCTCGCCGTGCTACAGATGTCTGTATCCTGAGCCTCCACCGGCAGGTCTTGTGCCGTCATGTCAGGAGGCTGGCGTGCTCGGTGTTATTGCAGGCACAATCGGTGTGCTTCAGGCAACAGAGGCATTAAAGGAGATACTCGGTGCTGGGGACTCGCTGATGGGAAGGCTGATTATTTACGATGCCTTTGATATGAGATTTCAGGAGGTAAGGATACACAAGGACCCGAACTGCCCATTGTGCGGCAGGGAGCCGAAGATAAAAGAGCTGATGACCTACGAGCAGGCGTGCCATTTATAAAAATGGCTAAAGGCTTCTGGCTGAAGGCTAAAGGTTTTTGACCTTTTGCCCTTTGCCTTTAGCCCTCTGCCATTTGTTTATTTATGCTGACCATACCAAAACATTTTGTTGACGGCATGATTTCTCATGCAAGGGCAGAGAAACCCCTTGAGTGCTGCGGAATCCTTGCAGGCAAGGATGGGACTGTCACGGATATGTATAAGATGAATAATACAGAAAATGACCCTGATAAGTATCTTATGGATGCAAAGGAACAGTTTGCTGTTGTAAAGGATATGCGTGCAAAGGGGCTAGACATGCTCGCTATTTATCACTCTCATCCTCACAGTCCTGCCCGTCCCTCCGGCATAGACACAAAGCTCGCCTTCTACCCTGATGCCATCTACATAATCATTTCCCTCATGGACGCAGAAAAGCCTGTGATGAAGGGCTTCTTTATTAAAGAGGAAAAAGTAGAAGAGGCAGTAATTAAGGTTGATTGAAGATTTCGGTTTTTCAGAGAATTTATCCTGTATATATAATAGATAAATTACAGGATGGATAAATCTTCCCTCCCCTTTGTAAGGGGAGGTTAGGAGGGGTAGAACAGAATCTGACTCTACCTCTACCTCCCCTGACCCCTCCTTATAAAGGAGGGGAAGCTTATATAGGATTTAAGCATCAAGGAGGCCAGCATGGAGATCAAAATCAATTCCACAACCCTCTCCTTAATCAGGGGCGATATTACGCAGGAAGAGACAGAGGCCATAGTAAATGCAGCCAATTCAAGGCTTGCTGGCGGCGGCGGTGTGGATGGCGCCATTCATAGGGCAGGCGGCCCAAAGATTATGGAGGAGTGCAGGAAGATTGGCGGCTGCCCTACAGGCAGCGCAATAATTACCGCTGGCGGCAATCTTAAGGCAAGGTATGTGATACACACAGTTGGCCCGGTTTACAGAGATGGAAAAAATAGAGAGGCAGGGCTTCTATCCAGCGCCTATAAAAAGAGCCTTGAGCTGGCAGTCTCAAAGGGGATAAAAAGCATAGCATTTCCATCTATCAGCACAGGCGCCTACGGCTATCCAATCAATGAGGCATCAGAGATTGCATTAAAGACAGTAATAGATTTTATAAAAACAGAAGTGGGGGCACAGGCCGCGCCCCTACAGCTTGTACGCTTTGTACTTTTTTCTGACAAGGATTTGAAGGTGTACGAGGAGTCATTAAAAGAGATTACAGGGAAACCTTAATATGTACAGAGGTTCTATCAGGCTCGGCACAATATTCGGCATAGAGATCAGGCTTGACTATTCATGGTTCATTATCTTCTTTCTTATAACATGGTCTCTCGCAGCCCACAGGCTGCCCATGATGTCTCCTGCATGGTCTACAGCAGCATACTGGATTGTGGGTATAATAACGAGCATACTCTTCTTTTCATCTGTCCTGATCCATGAATTAGCCCACAGCATGGTAGCCCTCAGACAGGGTGTGCCTGTCCACAGCATTACTTTGTTCATCTTTGGCGGCGCTGCCCAGATTGCACAGGAGCCAAAGCAGGCAAAGGATGAATTTATGATGGCCTTTGCAGGCCCTGCAGCAAGCCTCATTTTAAGCGGCATATTCTGGGGCCTGTGGCTGATTCTTCATAACACAAATGAAGCGCTTGTAACCATCCTCTCATGGCTGGGAAGCGTCAATCTTATGCTTGCCATATTTAATTTCATACCGGGGTTTCCACTTGACGGCGGCAGGGTCTTGCGTGCAATCATTTGGGGAATTACACATGACTTTAAAAGGGCAACGCAGATAGCTTCTGCCATTGGCAGAGGTATTGCATTTTTATTTATCTTTGTTGGCATCTGGATGATCTTTAGCGGCAACTGGGTAAATGGATTATGGATTGCATTCATCGGCTGGTTCCTTGAGAATGCTGCCACTGCAAGCTATCGTCAGGTTGCCCTGCGTGATATACTTCAGGGGCATACAGCAAGCGAGGTGATGACAACAGACTGCCCAAATGTGCTGGGAAACCTCACACTGGATAAACTGGTGAATGATTACATCCTTTATACCACACGCCGCTGTTTTCCAGTTGTTGAGAATGAAAAGGTAAAGGGGATTGTAACATTGCACCATGTAAAAGATATACCAAGGGAAGAGTGGCATGGAACAAAGGTAGAAGATGTAATGACGCCCTTTGATCAGATGAAGAAGGTAGGGCCAAAAGACGGATTATACGATATCCTTGAGATGATGACATCAGAGGATATAAACCAGCTCCCTGTTGTTGAAGACAGCAGGCTCATCGGCATTGTTGCCCGCGATAACATACTGGCCTTTATACACACGAAGGCGGAGCTGGGGATATAAAAAATAAATGTAAAATTAAAAAATCAAAAATTAAAATTATGGAATTATTTATAACAGGAGGTGTCTTATGAGAAAGATAGTATTTATTTTAATAAACTTGATGTTGTTTCTTTCAATCAGTGCCTTTGCAGAGGAAAAGATTATTGGTGGATTTAAGAATCCTGAATCTATCGCATACGATCCTGTTAGTAAAGTCCTATATATGAGTGAATTCGGCTCAGGTCTGAAGCCAACAGAAAAGGACGGCGCTGGTTCAATCAGAAAGCTTTCTATTAAAGGTGAGACCTTGGAAGAAAGATTTCTGCCTGATCCAAAGACAAAGATCGTCTTGAATAAGCCGAAGGGTATTGCAGTTAAGGGCGATAAACTGTGGGTCACTGATATTGATATTGTATGGGAGTTTAATACAAAGACAAAAGAAGGAAAGAAGATTTCATTGGAAGGCGCCAAGTTCTTAAATGACCTTGTTGAGGTGGACGGCGTTTTATATGTAAGTGATACAGAAGGAGACCAGATATATAAGATTACACCTTCTGACTGGCTTAGTAAATCACACAGGCCTGAAATCAAGATTATAGCAAAAGGCAAGGGGCTTTCACCCAATGGTCTCTGCTTTGATATAAAGGAAGGGAATCTCCTTGCTGCAGGTTATGACTTTGGAGGAGGTGAAAGGGGAATATCTTCTGTATCCCCAAAGG
>CAKKST010000127.1 GCA_919903585.1 Nitrospiria bacterium
CCGCCCTCGAATGGTTCTATCGGGGGTATTAAGCAGGGGGGAGATTTATTTAACACGAATTAATGCGTTTGTATTAGTCTATTAGACAAAGGAGACCTTAAAAAAGTTCCCAAGAAACCTACCTATAAAGTGTTTCTTTGTTGACATATATATCGGAAATATATTAATATGTATATATAAGATGTATAAAGGAGGCGTATATGGGTAAGACAACAGTTTTCATAGATGATGACCTTATGAAAAATGCCATAAGGGTGACAAACCTGAAGACAAAAAAAGAGGTCATAGAAAAAGGGCTAAGAGAGCTGCTTAGAGCCAAAAATCGTGAGCTTTTAAGAAAGGAACTTGGGACATTTGACATAGAACTTTCTTTGGAGGAACTTAAAAAAAGAAGGGCTGAAAAATAATATGGTACTCATTGATACCTCAGTATGGTTGTTTGCATTGAGAAAGAATTTTAATCCTGTTATAAAAGAAAGGGTTGATTTAATACTTATAGAAAGCGATGTTGCAATCAATGGCATAATAAAACTTGAATTATTGGGAGGCGCAAGGACAGAGCAGGAGTATAACAGGCTTAAGAGCAGGCTTGATGCCCTTTATTATATTGAGGCTTCTCAAACCTTATGGGATATTTCGTCAAAACTTGCCTTTGATTTAAAAAGAAAGGGAATTACTGTTCCTTATACTGATATTTTTATTGCAGCCTCTGCCCTCCAAGAAAAGGTAACCCTATTGCACGCTGACTCCCACTTTGATGCTATTGCGAAGCACGCAGGCTTAAAAGTAGAAAGCTTAGCCTCTCTTATAAGCTGATTCTATTTAACAGCAAACAAATCAAAACCTCGTCCACCCCCCAGTATGTGAGTCTTACCTCTTTGTTCTTTGGCAGAGGAATATTGTCTGCCCTTTAGTATATTAGACAAAGGAGGCCTTGAAAAAATTCCGGAAAAGGTTAAAATGTTTGAAAAGCTTGACAGGCTGTGGTTTTAAATATATTATCTTAGATAATTGTTTCAATGAAATTGGTAGTCAGAGAATAATAACTGGTTGCTAAGGAGGCCAAAATGGGTAAAGCAGCGAAGAGCATCTTTGTGTGGGGAATTTATTTAGTGGCGATAGGCAGTCTTCTTTTATTGATTCCTAATTTCATGTTGTCCTTGTTTGGCTTTCAGGCAACTAACGAAGTCTGGATTCGTGTGTTAGGCATGGTTGTCGTGGCCTTGGGATATTATCATATCCAAGCGGCGCGCAGCGGACTGTTCCCCTTCTTTAGGTGGTCAACTCAAGGTCGGGCTTTTACAGTGGTGTGCTTTATTGCCTTTGTTGCATTAGGGCTGGCTAAACCCACGCTTCTTCTCTTCGCATCTGCTGATTTTCTGGGCGCTCTTTGGACCGGCATGATTCTGCGCACTTCGCAAGCTTAGGCTTTTTAAGATATTTGTGAGATAGTTATGACTGAATTTCTTGAATACCATAAATATGATAGTTTTCTAATTTTTCAACAGCCGTTCTTAATCAAATATACCAGAAAACTGGTATTTCGTGAAGGGCAGACAGTTTTTTATTGCCTCTAAGTATGTAACTATATTATAATTTTGCAGTATGGACTCGTATCAAAAGGTTAAGCGTATCCTCTGGTATACCTTTTTTTTAAACATTGCTGTGGCAGCGGCAAAGGTCTCCTATGGATACATCTCTGATTCCATCAGCATGACAGCAGACGGCTTCCATTCCATGTTTGACGGGACATCTAATGTTGTTGGGTTAATCGGGATATGGGCGGCATCCTATCCGCCTGATGATACCCATCCTTACGGCCATAAAAAATTTGAGCCCTTTGCCTCAGTTGGCATCGGCGTCCTGCTTTTCATTACCTGTTATGAGGTATTAAAAAACAGCCTTTACAGGTTTATGAATTCCAATCATCCTAATGTAACTATAACAAGCTTTATAATAATGGCTGTTACCATATCAGTAAATATTGTAGTGATGTCATGGGAAAAGAAGAGCGGCAAGGAGCTGAACAGCAGCCTTCTTATTGCTGACTCCATGCATACAATGAGTGATATCTTTGCCTCCCTCTCTGTTATTATAACCCTTGTTGCCGTAAAGTCAGGCTATCCAATATTTGACCCCTTTGCAGCTATAATAATAGCGTTTATGATAGGGATGACAGGATACAGGATTATAAAGAAGGGTTCAGTGGCATTAATGGATACTGCAATGATTGATGTGGACATGATAAAAAATGTTATAATGGGTGTTAAAGGGGTGAAGACGTGCCACAAGATAAGGACAAGGGGGACGGAGGGGTATATTTGTGTTGACCTTCACCTGAAGGTAGACCCAAATATGAATATTGATGATGCCCATGATGTGTCATATCATGTTGAAGAGGGCCTTAAAAATAAATTCTCGGAGATCAAGGATGTTGTGGTGCATATAGAGCCCTACAGAGAAAACAACAAGGAAGAAAGAGGTATTATAACTTGAGAAAGCTTAAGATTATTGCTGTAATAATATTAATAATTGCCGGCGCCTCGTCCTTTGGCTTTTTCAGCGTGTATAATAAATTCGTCAAGCTTGATGAGGGGATAAAGTCCTCATGGACGCAGATGGAAAATTATCTCCATCTAATATCAAAGCTCGTACCGAGATATTCAGGGATTATAAATTCCTATTCAATTAAGGATGAAAAAGGTATTATTAAGGCGGTAGAGGATGCGAGAATAAGGCTTATATGGGCCAAGACAGGTGAAGAGAAAATCGCTGCTGCCAATGACCTTTTAAATGCCCTTGCAAATCTTCAGGGGACTATAGAAATCTATCCTGAAATAAAAAAGAATCAGTCCCTTGTAAAATTGTCTGAGGAGTTTACAATTGTGGAGAATAACCTGAATAATGAGAAAAAGGATTATAATGAAATGGTAAAAAAATATAATCAAAAGAAGCGGCTTGTGCCGTATAATATTATAGCCTTTATTTCAGGCTTTAAGGACTTCCCTTATTTTACATCACTGGATGCTGGTAAGAGAGACCCCAAAAAGGGGCAGGAGGAGAGGCTGACGAAATGATCAAAAAACCTACTATAGGCATAACCATGGGAGACCCTGCTGGGATCGGGTCTGAGATTATTGTAAAGGCATTTCATCAGGGGAAGCTTGAGGAGTTTTGCCGGCCCATTGTAATCGGCGATGCTGAAGCAATAGAGGGCATGGTAAAGTCTTTAAAGCTTTCACTTGCTGTAAAATCAGTGCAGGAAATTAAGGATGACCTTATATATAACAATACAATCAATGTTATTGACCTTAAAAATATAGGAATCGGCCAGATAAAATTTGGATTCCCAAGCAAGACAGCAGGCACGGCTGTTGTTGAGTATATAAAAAAGGCTGTTGAGCTTGCCATGAATAAAAAGATAGATGCCATTACAACAGCCCCAATAAACAAAGAGGTAATGAATGCATCCGGATATCCCTACAGGGGGCATACAGAGCTTTTGGCAGAATTGACTGACACAAGGGACTTCGGGATGATGATGGTAAGCGGCCCGCTGAGGATAATCCTCGTTACAACCCATCTTTCAATAAAGGATGTGCCAAAATATATTAATAAAGACAGGGTATACAGGACAATTATGCTTGCCAACAAGGCCATGAGATATTTTAATATTGAAAATCCACGAATAGCCGTGGCAGCCTTAAATCCTCATGCCGGCGAAGGTAGGCTGTTTGGTTCAGAGGAGTGGGACGATATCATGCCAGCGGTAATAAAGGCGAGAGGCGAAGGCATAGATGTTACAGACCCCATGCCTGCTGACACACTGTTTTACAAGGCAACCTTTGGCCATTATGATGTGATTGTTGCCATGTATCATGATCAGGGCCTTATCCCACTAAAGATGCTCGCCTTTGGAAAGGCAGTAAATATCACAATCGGCCTTCCGATTATCCGCACATCCGTTGACCACGGAACAGCCTATGATATTGCAGGAAAGGGCGTTGCCAATCCAACAAGTATGATAGAGGCTATCAAGCTTGCAGCAGAGATGACGAAGTACTCTTAAGGGAAGACCACTGCATAAACCACCTGAAGCGCGCCTATCATAAAACCCAATACAGCGCCTGTAAGCTCAATATACCTCAACTCCTTTGAAACAAGCTTCAGGGTTATCTCCTCTAATTTCATGGTGTCGTAGTTTTCAAGCCTTTCAATAATCATCTTCTGCAGAT
>CAKKST010000128.1 GCA_919903585.1 Nitrospiria bacterium
TCTTTTTTAATTCTTCCAGTATCTCTGCTACAATCCTCCCTGCAATTGCCATCTTGGCAATCTCCTGCTGGGATTTTATGATTATCATCCTTTAAGGCCTCTAACCTGTCCTGCCTTTAATCTTCCCCTTCTTCAAAAACCCTTCATAATGACGTGTTATTAAATGGGACTCCATCTGCTGCACAGTATCCAGCGCCACACCTATTACAATTAACAGGGACGTCCCGCCAAAATAAAAGGGGACATTTAAATATGAAATAAGTATCTCAGGCAAAACACATACCATTGCCAGATAAATGGCGCCTGCAAAGGTAATCCTTGTTAATATGCCAAATATATAATCCGCTGTCCTCTGCCCTGGCCTCACCCCTGGAATAAATCCGCCATACTTCTGCATGTTCTCTGCAAGGTCAACAGGATTCAGAACTACAGCAGTATAGAAAAAGCAGAAGAATATTATCAAAATAGCATATAAAAAAACATGAATAACCCCGCCGGGTGCGAGCTGTTGTGACATGCTCTGAACCCATGGGATATCTATAAAGCCCGCCACTGTTGCAGGAAATGCCAGCAACGATGATGCAAATATCGGAGGAATAACGCCTGCTGTATTTATCTTAAGCGGGATATGTGTGCTCTGCCCGCCGTACATCTTTCTTCCAACAATCCTCTTTGCATACTGGACAAACACCTTTCTCCTTCCGCCTTCCAGATAGACAATTGCGCCTATCACCACCACCATCATACCAATAAGTATCACAATAACAGGCGTCTTCAGCTCTCCTGCCTGAAAGAGCTTGACTGTCTGTATTACTGCTGATGGAAGCTGGGCAACAATACCTGCAAAGATTATGAGGGATATGCCATTTCCAATCCCTCTTTCAGTAATCCGCTCTCCGAGCCACATGATAAAGGATGTGCCTGCAGTCAGGGTTATAATAGTCATAATCCTGAATGACCAGCCGGGATTATGGACAAATACCCCCTCACCCATCCCCTCAAGGCCGATAGATATACCCATCGCTTGAATAACACTTATAAGTATCGTGCCGTATCTTGTATACTGAACTATCTTCTTTCTTCCCTGCTCGCCCTCCTTTGCAAGTGCAGCCAGATGCGGCCATGCAACAGTAAGAAGCTGGAGTATTATTGATGCGCTGATATACGGCATTATGCCGAGGGCAAATATGGTCATCTTTGAAAGGGCGCCGCCGGAGAACATATCAAAGAAACCCATGAGCGCCCCGCCCTTCTCAGTGAGAAAACGGTTTAAGGCCTCATTATTTATGCCCGGTGTCGGTATATGCGCGCCGATACGATATACAAAGAGCATTGCAAGGGTAAATAATACCCTGGCCCTTAATTCAGGGATCTTAAAGACATTCTGAAAAGTGGAAATTAACCTCTCAAACAATTATATTACCTCAGCCTTGCCGCCAATAGCCTCAATCTTCTTTAAGGCGCTGCTGCTGAACTTGTTTGCCTTAATTGTTATGGGCCCCTTTAAATCTCCTTCCCCCAATATCTTTAAACCATCCTCTAATTTTCTTATTACTCCCTTTTCCAAAAGCAGCGCAGAGGTAATCATCTCGCTGCCAGTAAAAATGGCCAAATCCTTTAAATTCACAACTGCATACTTCTTTCTAAAGACATTGGTAAATCCCCTCTTTGGCAGCCGCCTCTGAAACGGCATCTGTCCGCCTTCAAAACCTGCACCCTTGGTGCCGCCCGAACGGGCGCTCTGGCCCTTATGTCCCTTGGTGGCAGTCTTCCCGTGTCCCGAGCCTGGGCCTCTGCCAATCCTTTTTTCCTTCTTTTTTGCACCCCTTGTAGGTGATAATTCATTCAGTCTCATTATGATATAATCCCCAATCCCTGTTGTATGGGCACGGCATGCCGTGCCCATACAAATGTCCTATCCCTTTTCCTCTACATCCAATAAATATGCCACCTTATTTATCATCCCCCTTATCTCAGGGGTATCCTTGCGGATTACTGTCTCATTCGGCCTTTTAAGACCGAGTCCTTTAACAACCTCTTTGTGTTTTCCTATCTTGCCTATTATGCTTCTTTTAAGTGTAATTACCAGTTCCTTTGCCATATATTATCCCTATAACTTAAACAGTCTTAACCTCTTCCCTTGATGTGCGCCTCAGTCTTGCGATCTCTTCTTCTTTTCTTAATCTCATCAGGCCGTCTAATGTTGCCCTCACAACATTATTAGGATTGTTAGTTCCCATGGACTTGCTCAATATGTTATGTATGCCGGCCATCTCCATTATAGCCCTCACAGGCCCGCCTGCAATAACCCCTGTTCCTTCTGACGCAGGTTTTAATAAAACATCTGCAGCGCCAAAATGCCCTGTAACCTCAAATGGAATAGTCGTACCCTTTAATGGCACCTTTATAATATTCTTCTTGGCATTCTCCATTGCCTTCCTGATTGCCTCTGGCACCTCAATGGCATTACCCTTGCCGGTTCCAACATGCCCCTGACCATCACCAACCACTACTAAGGCGCTGAAGCTGAATCTCCTTCCGCCTTTTACAACCTTTGACACCCTGTTTATAAAGATAACCTTATCCTTTAAGCTTAGCTCCTCTGGATTAATCTTTCCCAAATCCTCCTCCTAAAATTGCAGCCCTTTTTCCCTCGCTGCATCTGCAAGGGCCTTGATCCTTCCGTGATATATATATCCACCCCTGTCAAAAACTACCTTCTTGATATTCTTACCCAGCGCCCTTTCAGCAATCAGGCCGCCAACTATCTTTGCAGCCTCAAGGTTGCCGCCATTCTTTATCTTTCCTTTCAGATCCTTATCAACTGTTGATGCGCTTGTGAGGGTAATCCCCTTTTCGTCATCAATTAACTGTACATACATGTTGCTTAAAGACTTTGACACGCAGAGCCTTGGCCTCTCCTCTGTGCCATAGACCTTTTTCCTGATTCTTGCATGCCTTCTCTTTCTTGCTAAAACCCTTTTTCCTGCTGTTAACAATTTTTTACCCTTTCTTACTTGCCTTTGCCGGCCTTGCCTTCCTTACGCCTTACAACCTCATCAGAATATTTTATCCCTTTGCCCTTATAAGGTTCAGGCGGCTTAAGGCCGCGTATATTTGCCGCTACCTGGCCAACCAAATATTTATCTATCCCTTTTATTGTAATATTTGTCTGTTTGTCAACCGCTGCATCTATCCCCTCAGGCAGTTTAAATTCTACAGGGTGAGAGAACCCAAGTGTTAACATAAGAGACCTGCCCTGAACCTGCGCCCTGTAACCAACACCGCTGATCTCAAGGGCCTTCTCATACCCCTTTGTCACACCGGTTATCATGTTGGAGATTATGCTCCTCGTAAGGCCATGAAGGGAGCGGTCCAGTTTATCGTCCGATGACCTTGAAACAAGGATATTACCCGCATCTACATTAATGCCGATTCTTGGGTGAAAATCCTGTTTAAGCTGCCCCTTCGGCCCTTTTATTGACACACTGTTTTTCTCTACCTTAACATCTATCCCTGATGGAATAGGTATAGGCTTTCTCCCTACCCTTGACATAATCTACCCCTTAATTACCATACATAGCAGAGTATCTCTCCGCCGATCTTTGACCGTCTTGCCTCTTTATCTGTTAAGATACCCTTTGGCGTGGAGAGGATCGCAACCCCAAGGCCGCCTTTAATATGAGGTATCTCATCAACACCGCTATAGACCCTGCGGCCCGGTGTGCTTACCCTCTTTATGCCTGTTAAAATCTGCCTTTCATCCTGCGTATATTTCAGGTATACCCTTATAAGACCCTGCCTTTTATCCTTCAGGAATTTATAGTTCTTAATGAACCCCTCTTCCTTTAAGATCTTTACGATCTCGCCTTTTATTCTGGATGAAGGGATATCTACCTTATCAAACTTCACCTTGCTGGCATTTCTTATCCTTGTCAGCATATCAGCTATTGGATCTGTCATTACCATAACCTAATTCTCCAAAATTTCCTACCAACTTGATTTTGTTACGCCGGGTATATCTCCCTTTAATGCAAGATTCCTGAAACATATCCTGCACATATCAAACTTCCTGAGATACGCCCTTGACCTGCCGCATATTGGGCAGCGGTTATATTTTCTCACACTGAATTTCGGCTTTCTCTTAGCCTTTGCAATTAAACATTTTTTTGCCACTTCACAAATCCTCTCCCCCTCACCCATCCCTCTCCCCTGTGGGGAGAGGGATGGGTGAGGGGATGCGTTTACATCAGTTTCTAAAGGGCATGCCAAGCAGCTTCAGCAGCTTCTTGCCCTCTTCATCTGTCTTTGCTGTTGTTACAATAACAATATCCATGCCATGAACTGCCTGAATCTCGTCGTATTTAATCTCAGGGAATATAAGCTGCTCCTTTATACCCAAGGTATAATTCCCCTTTCCATCAAAGCCCTTTCCAGCTACGCCCTTAAAGTCCCTTATCCTCGGAAGGGCAAAGCTTATAAATCTGTCAAGAAACTCAAACATCCTCTCCCCGCGCAGTGTTACCTTACACCCTATCGGCATCCCTTCTCTCAGCTTAAAACCTGCAATGGACTTCTTTGCCTTTGTTATAACAGGTCTCTGGCCGGTTACGACCCCGAGTTCCTTTACTGCTGCATCAAGGAGCTTCATATTGGTAATGGCCTCTCCCATTCCAATATTCAATACGATCTTCTCAAGCCTCGGCACCTGCATTATATTCTTATAAACATTCTCCTTCATTAACGCAGGGGCTATCTCTTTTGTATATTTTTCTTTTAGTCTTGCCGCCATAGTCTTAATCCATCACCTCGCCGCATTTTTTACACTGGCGCATCTTATTGCCATCCTTCAGCATTTTATAGCCAACCCTTGTAGTCTTATTGCACTTGGGGCAGAGCAGCATTACATTTGATATATGGATGGGCGACTCCTTTTCAATAATGCCTCCCTGCTGCTGCTTCTGTGTTGGTTTTGTATGCCTCTTGACAAGGTTGAGCTTTTCCACAATGATGCGGCCCTTTACAGGAAGAACGCCAAAGACCCTGCCTTCCTTGCCAAGCTCCTTGCCTGCTATCACCTTTACCCTATCGCCTTTTTTTATTTTCAATTTTGTTAAAGACATCTTCTACCTCATTACTCATTACGATTTACGCATCACGATTTACAATACCTCAGGTGCAAGGGATATTATCTTCATAAAATTCATCTTTCTTAACTCCCTCGCAACAGGTCCGAATATCCTTGAACCGATAGGCTCGCCCTGCTGATTGATCAGGACTGCAGCATTGTTGTCAAATTTTATATAGGAGCCGTCATCCCTCTTCATGCCCTTTTTAGAGCGCACGACCACTGCCCTTGCTACCTGCCCCTTCTTGACAGTGCCCTCCGGTATGGCCTCCTTAACACTGACCATAATTACATCGCCGATATTTGCATACCGCCTCCTTGTCCCACCCGAGACATGTATGCACATAACCTTTTTTGCACCTGAATTGTCTGCAACCTCAAGCATTGTTCGCATCTGGATCATCGTTTACACACCACCTATATCGTCTCTTTTGCCTGCTCTATTATTTCAATTACCTTCCATCTCTTCCTTTTGCTCAATGGCCTTGTCTCAATCACCTTAACCACATCTCCGATATTGCACTTATTCTCCCTGTCATCAGCCATCAGCTTTGTCATCCTCTTTATAACCTTCTTATATACAGGATGCTGCACCAGCCTCTTTATTGCCACCACAACAGTCTTGTCCATCTTATTGCTAACCACTTCACCTATATATTCTTTTCTCTTTTTAATAGTATCCATTGTTTAGTCCTTTATTACTTCTTTGCAGAAGCAGCC
Organism: Nitrospiria bacterium; assembly: GCA_919903585.1. GTDB lineage: Bacteria > Nitrospirota > CAKKRA01 > 9FT-COMBO-42-15 > 9FT-COMBO-42-15 > JACPZJ01. The sequence continues at coordinate 5,849 of CAKKST010000128.1, forward strand.
TCTTTCTCCTTTAAGACAGTTTTAACCCTTGCAACATCCCTTCTCACCTGAGTAAACCTTGCCGGGCTCTCAACCCTGCCAGCAGCAAGCTGAAACTTCAGATTGAAAAATTCCTTTCTCAGCTCCTTTTCCTTATTGTCCAGTTCCTCAATTGTCAGGTCTCTCAGTTCCTTTGGTTTCATAATACCTCTCCTGACCTTTTAATAAATTTGGTGGCGATTGGAATCTTATGCGCTGCAAGCCTGAAGGCCTCCTTTGCTGTCTCTTCTGTCACGCCGTCCATTTCGTATAGCATCCTTCCCGGTTTAATAACCGCAACCCAGTATTCAGGGGAACCCTTCCCCTTGCCCATTCTTGTTTCTGCAGGCTTCTTGGTTATCGGCTTGTCAGGGAATATCCTTATCCATATCTTGCCGCCCCTTTTCACATGCCTCGTCATTGCAATCCTCGCAGCCTCAATCTGTCTGCTGGATATCCAGCCCGGTTCAGTTGCCTTTAAGCCGAACTCGCCGAAGCTGAGCCTTGAGCCCCTGTATGCCTTACCGGTCATACGGCCCTTCATCATCTTTCTGAATTTAACCTTCTTTGGACTAAGCATCTTATGCCTTTCC
>CAKKST010000129.1:0-9499 GCA_919903585.1 Nitrospiria bacterium
TATATATTTAATCTTAATTAATTCACAACGAAATGTCAAAAGAAAAACTATGGTGGCTTGACAATATTGAAACTATCAGGTATACATAAAATATGAACAGAAAAATCCAAATTCTTCTCTTGACAATCCTCATTGCCATATCCTCAATGGGTTTGAAATATGGGAAGGAATATATAAATGATGAGGGCTTCCATGACTCTGGCTTTTTTTCAAGCTATGTCAATTTCTATAAGGTTGATGGATTTGAGTATGCGCTCTATCCGTCGGCAGTTCCTCTTGGTAAATATAAGAATTGTATTATCTTTGATTTTACAAATAAATCAGGAAACGACATCGGCAGCTACATAACAGGCTCGGGCAGATCGTATACACAGACAAAGATAGTTGATACGCCTGTAGGAAAGATTAAGGAAATGGTGGACAGGGAAGGCTATCCCTCTGTGCCGGATGCCTTGAAGGCAAGGCTGTCAGTCATTTATCAGAAAATAAAAAGGGAGCATCAGGGGAAAAGGAGCATTACAGTTTCTGAACTGAGAAAGAGGAGATTTGATTTAGCAATCGTCGGTCAGGTAAGCTCAATTGAGGCGACTGAAACCATTTCTGGCGACTCCTTTAAAGAGACCATACTGCAGGGGGTAAGGACGCCATGGAAGATACTTATTGAAATAAAATTCATTGATGTAAAAACTGGCGATATTGTTCTCGGCATCGCCCACAAGACATCAGACAAGAACTTTATTAATGCTGTAAGGGAGAACATGGACGATGTTACCAAATTTATTATGAACCATAAATAAGGTTTATAATACAAAATTTTAATATCCATGAACATTGTATTGTGCTATACTGAGAAATAATTGGAGGTAGTGATGAAGACTATTAGTCTTTCAGAAGAATTACTTGATAAACTAGAAATTGTAGAAGGAAAGAAGCTTGACGAAAAGATTAATAACCTTCTTGAGACAAATACACTGATGAGGCTTAAAGAGTGCGAAGACAAGATATTTGAGTTTGAATCTAAATACGGTATGGATTTTGAAGGCTTCAAAAAAGCATGGAAAGCTAAAAGCATAAAGGAAAAACACTCTCACGAAGTTGAAAGAGATTTTATGGAATGGGAAGGTTTTGAAGCTGAACGGAAAAAGTGGCTGATCGCCCTTCGTAATACAAGAAAAAGAGCTTAAATCGTGTTTGCAAATATAGAAGATTTTCTACAAGAACTCAATACTCTAAAGCAAGAGCTTTTACCTGCCTCAAAAATTGAAATAGTATATAGAAGGGTTGGTAAGGTAAGCCTCCGCATCTTTATAAACAAGGCCTTATTTATTGATGTCTATAGCAACACAGATACTGCCAGATACGATTTTAGTTTAATCAAGGACAGAAAAAGAATCTTTGGGTATGATAATCTTGGAGGATGGCACTATCATCCATTAGGCAAACCAGATGAGCATATTAAGTGCAAAAGACCATCTTTGAAATATATATTAAAAGAAATGGCCGTGTTGGTTCTGGAATTATAAAAGCTACTCCTTCACTTCTCTCAAAATCTCCTCCAGCCTTTTAACCTCAACCCCTTCGCTGATTTCTATTTTAAAGTCCTCTGGCCTGATTTCAGTATTAAAGGTAATCTGCTTAAAGTTCATTTTTAGATATGAATTATCCATCAGCTTGTTAATCCTTATCTGCATTGGAAAAGAGATATCGTTTGTCTTTTTATAATCATCAAAGAGGATTTCTATCTCCTTAGCGCCGTCCTTGTTAAAGAGCTCTTCTCTGGCAACCTTCAGCCCCCTTCTATCAAACCATATCTTCTTTTTTAATATGCCAGCGCTGTTTTCTTTTTCTCCAATATAAAGGATATAATACTCAGGCAGCTTTTCTGCAATGATTGTTATGCCCGGTCTTTTAAGATATAGCGCTGATGTGCCGAAGCCTTCAAAGAAGTCGTTGAATTTCATCGGCATCTTTGATTTAGGCAGCTTATTCAGCAATTCCACTGGGCCGATAATCATCATATTCTTTGTAGGAAGGAACACCTGCATCTGCCCATTGGTTGAAACAAAATCAAATATGGCTACGCCAAAAGGCGAGAGTCCCTGAAAGCGTATATTGTTTGGCTTTTCCATTAAAAGCACCGCATCAAAGGAAGGCGCTGATTCAATTGCCTTGTTCTTTGCCTCTACACGCACCAGAGACCTGATGGTCTTGATATCTGTATCCCTTTTTTCAAGGATAGAGATTAACTCAGAAAGGCCTGCCTCCTGAGGCTGTATTACCTCTGAAGGCTTTATCATCCTGGGTGCGCATGAGGCAAGAATGATTAGGAAGATAATCAGGTATCTCAAAATAACACCCTCATAACATCTGTTACATTTGCAACACTAACAATCTCCATTGAGCCCATCTTCTCAAGCCTCTCAGCATTCCTCTGAGGCAGTATGCACCTCTTAAACCCGAGCTTTGACGCCTCCTTTACCCTCTGCTCTGCCTGACTTACGCCCCTTATCTCTCCTCCAAGCCCTATTTCACCAAAGAGTATAGCAGCAGAGTCAACAGCAGCCTCGCGAAAGCTTGAGGCAATGGCAGCAGCAATGCCTAAATCAATTGCAGGCTCATCAATCCTCATTCCCCCGACAATATTAATAAAGACATCGCAGTTGCCGAGATGCAGGCCTGCCCTTTTCTCCATCACTGCCATAAGCATGGAAACACGGTTATAATCAACACCAACAGTTGTCCTTCTCGGCATCCCAAAATTTGTTGGGGTAACCAATGCCTGAAGCTCAATAAGTATCGGCCTTGTCCCCTCCATACTGGCAACAATTACAGAGCCGGTTACTTTTTTCTGCCTTTCAGAAAGGAATAATTCAGATGGATTGGCAACCTCCTCAAGCCCGGAATCCCTCATCTCAAATACGCCGATTTCATTTACAGGGCCAAACCTGTTCTTTACTGCACGAAGCAATCTGTATGAATGTCCCCTGTCGCCTTCAAAGTATAAGACTGTATCAACCATGTGCTCAAGGAGCCTTGGCCCTGCAATCGCCCCGTCCTTTGTAACATGGCCTATAATGATAACAGGGATATTTGAACGTTTTGCAAAAAAGGTAAGCTGGCCTGCAACCTCGCGCACCTGACTCACTGTTCCAGGCGCTGACTGAAACTGGGATGTGTAAAGCGCCTGGATAGAATCTATGACTACTGCCTTAGGCCTTATCTCAGCAGCGTATCTGACAATATTCTCATACAATGTCTCTGCTAATATTAACAAGCCGTCTGAACTTGCACCGAGCCTCTCTCCACGCATCTTTATCTGCGCCTGAGACTCCTCGCCAGAGACATATAAAACTGCGCCGAATCTTGACGCTATCTTATTAACTGCCTGAAGCAAAAGGGTTGACTTTCCAATGCCGGGGTCGCCGCCGATAAGAACAACAGAGCCTGCAACCAGGCCGCCGCCTAATACACGGTCAAATTCTCCTATGCCGGTTGTGAATCTGTTCTCTTTTGAAATTGGGATATCTTTAATGGGCTGGGGTTTTATATCTGAACTGCTTATTTCGCTCTGTAAGATATCAGAGGTAAAACTACGTTGTGCAACTGGTATCTCTTTTTCCTCTGTAATGGTATTCCACTGTCCGCAGTCAGGGCATCTGCCGAGCCATTTTGGCGTCTGATGGCCGCAGTTCTGACATGCATAAAAGCTCTTTACCTTTGGCATTACTTATCCTTCTTTTCTGCATCAATCTTTTTGGTATCTTCCTCTTCCTTCACTGACTCCTTAAAACCCTTTATTGCCTTTCCAAGCCCCTTCCCAATCTCTGGAAGTTTCCCTGCGCCAAAGATAATCAGGATTACCAGAAGTATTATAACCAGTTCCCATATACCAAGACCAAACATATATGACCTCCTGCCAAAGATGGCTCTTTTATAACTCCTCGCAAAGGCAAGATATACCTTTGCATCTAATGTATTGATTATCTAATAGAATGAAGAATATTTCAAGGATTTTTATTTTTAAGGTATGTTGCTTTGAAAGTAGTATGTAAGGAATTTAGCAATTCACTTAATCTCAGGCAATCAAGTGCTTATAGATAATAATAAGCCAAATAATAAAAAGGAGTATCCCAAGGCGGCTGCCGTATTTATATGTCCTCTCATTCCTCACAGACAATATCTTTCCGATGATCACCAAAAGTCCTGTAATCCACCCGATTATAGGCCACATCATTAATCCACTGCCTTCCTTCAGGGATAATACAGCCACGATTAGATATATCAGGCAGGCAATATAGCCGTTTAATCTGTGCATACTTGCCATCATTATGCCTGCCTTCTTAACAGCCTGAAGCCCGCTGAATAGACTTACTGTTGCAAAGATAAGCCCCAGTGATACTATGATGATATTTATTTCAAACATCATATTCATTTCTCGCTATAGATAAAACTGAATATCCTCTTCTGAATAAAAAAGAAGATAATCCCTATATACACCAGAATTGCAGGCAGTATAATATAAATATTTGACCATACAGTGTTGTCAATCAGGGTAGTCTCTTCGGAATCACTGATCACAAGCCCATAAGTGTTTCTCAGGATGCTGTTTTCCTTTAGCGTATTATTGTGCGAGGCCCAGAGGATAATCCCATTCCATGTATTAAGGCTGGCGCTGTTATTTGCCAGATTATTGTGATTTGATAAGCTGAGGAATATGCCCTTATCCTTATTTGAATCCGCAGTATTTCCTTTCAGTGTATTGTTATTGGAGGACTCCAGATATATCCCGTACTGCTCGTTTGATTTAACAATATTGTTTGATATGGTATTGTTATTGGAAGAATATAAAAGTATACCGCTCTCATTCTTTACAATCCTGTTATCACTGATGGCGGTGTTATGGGAATTTTGAAGATATATCCCTGACATGCCCGAGCCTGTGATAGTAAGGCCGCTGATTATTACACCGCTGGCATTGCTAATCCTGAAGACAGGATTGGACGGGTTAAGGGCCTTTACTGCGGCTGTATCAAATCCCTCGCTGGATCTTATTGTAATGGACTTTTCAACAATGATATTGTCTTTGTAATCGCCTTTATGGACTATAATCGTATCCGCCGGCTGGGAATTACTTACAGCATCCTGAATATTCTTATAATTATAAGGCACATGGATTACTGCGGCATGGAGATTTGCCCCTGCCATTCCTGTAATTAATGCCGCAGCGCAAATGAAGGCTGCACTGAATTTTAATGGCAACATGTGTCTAAACTGCTCTCCCTTACTGCAGACAACTTCTCATGATGCAGCGCCCTTTCTGCTGTCTTCTGCTCATCTGACTTGCGCTCCCCGGCCTCTTTGGGAACAAATGCGCTCTCTGCCTGTTCCATGCCCGCCATTATTGTCTTTTTCATATCGTCGGTAATATACTTCTTGACGAATTCATAGAACTCGTTGTCCTCTTTGCGTATATGGCTCTTGAGGGCCACGATTGCAGAACCTATTATCTTGTCGTTTATATTGCCGTCTGTAAGCGCCTCACGAAAGGAATGGATAAGCGTTACAATCTCACGGTGATCCTCGTTTATACAGGCAACGAGGCCCTCGCCAAAGGGCACCAGGCCCCTTAATGCGGGGAATAATACCTCCTCCTCTTTTATGCCGCCATGAAGATGAAGAATATTGTCAAGATCCGCAGTAGATACCCACAGGCCATCAATATCTCTTTTATCAAGATGCCCTTCAACCGCTTCCACCTTCTTTAGCACTAACTCATGCTCCTTTACAAGGGCGCTGATAGGGTCTGCCGCCGCATTTGAGCCTCCTGTTGGCATTTCATCTTCCCCATCCGTATCCCTTGCCTCTTCAACATCCACGGCCTTAAAAGGCTGGGAAAAACCCATGCGGCAAAAATCCCGTGGGCTCTTAAAGGCCGTTTTATCTTCAGGTGTAGAGAGTTCTGAAAATAATGCCTCTGAAATGAACAACTCGCCATTCTTGCAATTTACAACGCAAGATGGATGCAAGCAGTTATATTTTATTTTAAGTATATGTCCAGACATTTATTAGGCCTTTCCTTTCATCGTCCTGCTATTTTCACCTCCCCTTACTCCCCTCCTTACTAAGGAGGGGATGGGGGAGGCGCCTGTCCTACTGTACTGACCCCCCTCTGTTTCCCCCCTTTACTAAGGGGGGAAACAGAGGGGTTAAAATGGTGGGTCAGGCGTCTCGCCTGACTCATCTGCGTAATTTTTTATTAAGCAGCGCCCACTACCTCATGCTCTTTTGGCATGGCAGGTATGCCGAACTTGTCATTAAACTTGGTTACAATATATAATAGCGTCCTGTGATTCAGAAGGAGCCCCTTAAACATCTGCGTCTTTGTAAGCGCATCAAAGTAAAACTCATAGGAGAACTGCACCTGTTTTGCGACACCCTGCTCGTCCAGATTCATGTCATAGCTGTTTTCCAGGAATATGAGGTCATTTCTGAGTTCAGAATAAAACTCATCCCTCTTGTTATCTTCCATATCTTTTAGCTTCTGCACATGATCAGGCGCCAGGGAAACGCCATTCAGCAGCACCATCAGTCCCGGATATTCCTTTGGCTGGATTATGCGCTGTCTCTTTTGCGAGCCTATTGGATAATCAATCTCAAAATGAAAACTGGCATTCTCATCCTTTACCTCTGTTACAGCGTGTTGATTCTCCTTGAGCCACTTTGCTATTGCATCCTTTGCCTGTTCTACTGTTGTAATCTCCAATGTAAAACCTCCTATTAATGATATTTATAACAATAACTCAGATAATATTTAAAATACCCTGAGCTTTCTGATTGGCTATTATTCTATCATTTTTTATATTGCAACGCTATTATTATTTACCCCCTCACCCTACCCTCTCCCCCAAGGGGAGAGGGGATAAGGGAGAATGAGAACTGGGGCGGCTCTATTCACTTTTGGGAGGAGGGGAGGAATCATGGAAGAATGAAATAGAGCCGCCCCGCTTCTCACTTCCCCCTTTATTAAAGGCAAAACTATTTAACAGAAAAATAACAGGTCTAAAGACCTGTTTCTACAGACCTGTCTCTACAAACCCTCGCAATTCGTAGAAACAGACCTTTAGGTCTGTTATTATTTTCATTGCCTTTTGTGCCAATCAATTGAGCTGCTTTTCTTGGAATAAGAACCAATGTTTATCCTTTCAACTCAATAACGAATAAATGCTATAACCTGCAACGAGTATCCCGATGACCAGATTCAGCGGTCTGGTGGCCTCTGACGGATTAGGCATAAACAGGGCATCTATTCTCATGGCCTCTGTAATCTTGCTGCGCACAAAAAATGTCAATATCAGGAAGACCCCATAAATTATGCCTATTACAGTTACAATCGTATCCAAATTTTTCATGCTGAAAATATCTTTCGTTTTAACAGAAAAATAACAGGTCTAAAGACCTGTCTCTACAAACCCTCGCAATTCGTAGAAACAGACCTTTAGGTCTGTTATTATTTTCATTGCCCTTTGTGCCAATCAATTGGCATGAATTTTTCATAATAAGAAAAAGAGGGAAGGCCGTGAGGCCTTCCCTCATACAGATACACCATTACACACTATTGATGCAAGTCAATGTGCTTCATCTTCTCCTTCTCACCATCAGAAAGCTTATCCCACCATGTGCCGCCTGAATTGCCGAAGTCAAACCGCTCGCTTCCCTTGCGGGTATAATACCACCAGTTCAGGAAGTTGGCATACGCATAGAAGATTGCGGCGCCTGCGAAGAACGGGATGGCGCTGCCGGTCTTGGTTATGGCCATGCCGATAAGCGAGGTAAAGATAAACGGACCATAGGCAGCCCACGCCCCTGTCCAGCCGAGCATCTGCGCGCCCTTGGCAGGCGAATAGGCAAACACTATCGGATACTGACGGAAGGTCGCAGCGTTGGCCGTGCCTGTCATCAGGAACATAAAGAGCATTATGTAGACAAACCCCGGGAACTTTTCAAGCCCGGTAGGAGTAAGGTATCCTCCGAATATAAGGGCCAGACAAGCGCCTATCATCCCTAATATCGGGTATAACATGCCGACGCTTCCTCCCCACTTGTCCCATAGAGGGCCGGTGATAACACGGATGAGACCGCCGATGAGCGGGCCTAAGTAGGCGTATGCCAATGGATCGGGCGCGCCGTCAAAACCGCCGTAGATGGTCTTTATCATCATGGGAAATGCGGCCGCATAACCGGAGAACGAACCGAATGTCGTGATATAGGTTATGGTGCAATTCCATGAATGCGTGAGCGCCCTGTTCCTCGTGCTCAGAATTTCAAACTGGCCCTTGAAACCTCTCGCCTTGACAGTAACGCTTCTTAGGAATACTGCACAGAGAATAAAGGCTAATATGAGAAACGGGACATACCAGAACGCTGCATTCTGCACCCACATGGGCTTTTTTATCACATTTTTGACCGTTACGTCAGTAATTTCGCCCGTAGGTTTTCTTGTAACATCTACCTTTATGCCCTTGGTCGGCACTACCTCAACAATTTTGCCTGCGGCATCTTTCTTAACATCTACTTTTATGCCCTTGATCGTATCGGTCTCTTGAAAAACTACATCCTTAACAACATTGCCATCTTTCACAACCGTTATAGCGCTTGCCAATTCCGGCTTATTAACCACCACATCTTTAACCACGCCGTTGTCTTTCGTAACAGTTATCGCGCCCTTGATTGCATCGGCCTTTGTAAAAATCTGCGGCCCTCCTACAACAGCCCCCAATGCTGCAAAGCCTATAATCCACGGCGTTACAAACTGGACAACGCTAACACCGAAGTTGCCAAAGCCTGCCTGAATACCCATTGAGAGGCCCTGAAGCCTCTTCGGGAAAAAGATGCTCGTGGAAGGCATGTATGAGGAAAAGTCTCCCCCTCCCATGCCTGAAAGGAATCCGATGACCATGAATGTCCAAAATCCCGTGTTCAGGTCCTGCACTGCATAACCCAGCCAGACCATAGGTATGAGTTTGATGATGGTCGCAATGCTTATGACCGGCCTTGTTCCGAGTACCGGGATAAAGTAAGAATGTATCAGTCTCAATGTGCCGGATGCGAACCCAGGTATGGCCGCGAGCCAAAAGAGCTCCATGGTGGTAAACTTAAACCCGATAGCAGGAAGCCTCACAACTACAGCGCTCATGACAAACCATGTGGCGAACGAAAAGATTAGCGAGAATGTGGTTATACCGCATGTGCGCCACGCAATACTGCTGCCGGTCTCTTTCCAGAACTGCGGGTCTTCCGGCTCCCATCTTGGTAATCTTGCCATAAAAACTCCCTCCCTCTTTTCATCTCTGTGTAGGGCAGGGCTTTAGCCCTGCATTTCAAAAAAAAGCGGAGGCAGACGATATCCCCGCCTCCGCTCAATAAAACCACTCTGCTAAATCTACTTTATTTATACTGAACAATATTCTCTGGCGCTTCCCTTCTATACCATCTCACAACC
>CAKKST010000129.1:9509-11610 GCA_919903585.1 Nitrospiria bacterium
CCGGCCCCGCTGAAATAACCTTTTCCCTTTTTAGGGGCGGGATTACCTCGCCCCTCCTGACATCTACAGATGTAAGCACGGTTTAAACCGTGCCTACAGCAGCTATTTATACTGAACAAGCTCCTCTGGCGCCTCTCTTCTATACCATCTCACAACCTGATATGGTCTGAAGAGATACTTTATTGGCCCGATAAATGCCAGCATGTGCACCAAGCGGGTAAATGGTATCAGGCCGATAATAATCAGCGCATTAAATATATGCACCTTTGTTATTAATGGCAGTGTCGCAACATAAGCCGGCTTTGGGCTTAAGCTGAGCACTGACCATATCCACGGCACTGCTGATGCTGCATACCAGTTTGAGCCCCATCTGTACATTGATGCATTTAAAATACCGGTAACAACCTGAATAAGCAGCACAATAAGAAGCAGCACATCCCATGAGGTTGTTACTGCCTTTGCCCTGCTGTCTGTGAGCCTTCTGTAAATAAGCGCAAGAAGGCCAAAGAGCGCCAGAATCCCAAGTGCAAGTCCGCTAATCTCAAGGACATAAAGCCTGACCGGCACGCTGTTCCATGCAAGCACGCTCTGCGGTATTAATATGCCTATTAGATGCCCCAGCAGGACAAGTATTATCCCATAGTGCCATGGGAATGACCCGTAAAATAGGGTTGCATTCTCAAGAAACTGCGAGGACTGGCTTGACCATGAATATCTATTTGCAGCATACCTGTAGATTACACCAACTATTGCAATCATTATAAAAAGATATGGCGCATTGCCGAATAATAAACTATTTATATCCATAATTATTTAACCTCCTCATTCTTTACATCCCTGTCTATTATTTTATGTATGGCGCCTACAAGGTGTCTGTAAGCGTTCTTCTTTGTCTGAAAATTCCTGTTGAGCTTTTCCATTGTTACAACCACAAAGGTCTTCATAAAGTCCCTTTTCAGGGCTTCATCATCAATGAAGCCGAGGAACTTAAGGATCACGACAAGGTGATCAGGCAACTCCCCTTTGGCGACCTCGTCAAAGGGGAACCCGTTGTCCCTGTACATTGCCTTGATTTTCACCAGATTACTTGCCCTCTTAAACCCATCCTGACCTGCATGGAGATAGTATCCAATGTCAAGTGTGGTATCAGAAACAAGTTCAAAGGTATAAGAGTAAAGCTCCTGTAGGGTGTCAATGGAAAGCCTGTCAAGGTCATTCCTGAAGGACATAAGCTCCTTCACTACATCCTCCGGGTACTGGCTGTCATTGATGGCCACTATGCACTCATCAACCTTTGGCCTGATATCCTCCCTCGGAAACTCCAAGAGATCAGCAAGGTGTGTATATATGTTCTTCTGTATAACAGCCTGCATCACCACTGCCTCCCTATAAATTCCTTCTTCTTTGTGCCAAAGCCTACTGTTCCTCTCTTCTCATACATGAGCCTTGGATCCGTAGTGCTCTTGGCCTCGCGATGCGTCTCTGGAATTATAAATCTCTCTTTATATGTAGCAAGAGAGTTCAACCTGTAAATATCCTCTGCATCCTGCGCAGTAAGGCCTGATGAAGAAAGGGCTGATTTAACTGCTCCCTCACCCACATCGCCTACGCGCTTCTGCCTCCAGTATATCCTTACAGCCATCTGCTTCTTAAGGGACTCTATTATCAGGCTCTCATTGCCGCCGCTCATCAGATTTGCGAGAAATTTCACAGGTATCCTCATCTTGTCTATCTCATTGAAGAAGCCATCTGCCTCTGGATCAAAGAGCCCTCCCCTGTCAGCCTTGGCCTGATGAAGGATAGGCGATAGAGGCGGTACATAGAAATTCATCGGAAGCGTCCTGAATTCCGGGTGATGCGGCATGGATATCCTCCACTTTTTAAATAGATTGTAAGCAGGTGAATCCTGCGCCGCAGCGATCCAGTTATCCTCAATACCGGCCTTTCTTGCAGCCTCTATAACCTTTGGATCAGAGGGATCTAAAATAATATCCCTCATGCCGTCAACTAATTTATCGTCTGGAAGCTTTGCAATCTCTTCTATCCTTTCTGCATCATACAGCAGGGCGCCTACAGTCCTGATCCTTCCAACGCAGGAATG
>CAKKST010000130.1 GCA_919903585.1 Nitrospiria bacterium
CCTGCAAGATTAAAACCACTTCCAGAGCCACCACTTTTCAAATAATACCTTGCCGATGTGCCAGTGCCTCCCTGGCCTGTACAAAGAGACAGCAGGCGCTGGCTCTGCATAAAAATTACCCTTTGCAAACCCTGCCCTTCCATCACCTAACTCTACAAAACAGTATCCGCGGCCGTCAAACTCTGAGGATGCAGGTGCGCCTTTTATCTTTGCGGCAATATTGTGCGCAACAACCTCTGCCTCTAAATGTGCAAACACCCCTGCCTTTGGCAAGGGCTTCCCGGCAGGAAGCGGAATGGATGTAACATCGCCAATGGCATAGACATTCTCAATCTTCGTCTCAAGCGTCCTTGCGTTTACAGGTATCCAGCCTGTCTCGCCAGCAACAGATGAGTTTTTAATTACATTAGGCGCGCCATGGGCAGGGACACCAATTAGCATGTCGTAGGGAATGTTTTTTCCATCCGCAGCCTCCAGCTCTTTTTTATCTGCCTTTATTGCCTTAACAGTGGTGTTTGGCATATATTTGATGCCGCTTGCCTCAAGCATGGATACAACATGGCTTCCGACAACAGGCCCAGCAACAGGCATTGGCTGAGACTCTGGAGATACAACCTGAACCTGCACATTTTTATTTTGCCTTTTAAAATAGGCATTCAAAAGAAGGGCAGCCTCATAAGGCGCAGCAGGACATTTAAAAGGGATAGAGCTTACCATTACAACAGCCTTATCACCCTTAAAATTAGAGAGGTCGTCTCTGAGCCTTATAACATCTGAAAGCTGATAAAGGTTGTATGCCCCTTCCTTAAAACCAGCTACTCTTTCGGGATATATGTCAGCGCCAAGAGAAATAACAAGATAGTCATAATTTATATCCTGTGTGGTTGTTTTAACAACTTGCTTATTAAAGTCAATGCCGGCAACCTCTTCCTGAGTAAAATCTATACCCTTTTTCCTTAACAGGCCGAGGTCTCTCTTCATCTGCTCAGGCCTCCTCCAGCCAACCATCAGCCATAAAAGAGAAGGATTAAAGAGGTGATAGCTTTCTTTGTCTATCAGCACAACCCTATGCTCACTACCTAATTCTTTTTTCAGCATATTTGCAACGACCAGACCACCACTTCCACCGCCAAGTATACATATTGTCTTGCCTGCCATAGTTCCTCCTTTCATCTAAAAGTACCTCTTTCACCCTCCCCCTACCCCCTCCCATCAAGGGAGGGGGTTTTCTAAATTCCCTCTCCCCTTGCGGGAGAGGGTTAGGGTGAGGGGTAATTTTATCTTACCCTAAAATGCACCGATTGTTGAAACACCTTCTGCTGCCATTAAATCTAACAATTCACTATAACCTGTAGGAATAATCTCCGGCAGAAGCATACCCTTTTCAAAGCCTCTGAGCCTCAGGTCTTCATCCAATGCATAACATTTTACACCTGAGTTTATGAGTTTATCAAGTTCTCTCTTAATTAACCTATCTCTATCAATCGCAGCACGCACACCATCCTGAATAAAAAAGAGGCTTACGTCATTTTCATCATCCCTGAGGCTGCCTGCAGTAGAGAACGCCCTATTAAAATTTTTTGTATCAGGCGCATTTGATATTAATATCAGATATGATGCCATACTGCCTCCTGTTATAATATATAACTGATTACACAAGAATTTTTAAAAACGATTACACCGATTAAGAACATATTAAGGGTCTCATAATTGAAAAGACATAATTTAAAAATCTCCCCTCACCCCTCTTTGCCTAAGAGGGGAAATTCCTCCCTTTGGAAAAGGGAGGTTAGGAGGGATTTTACAAATAAATTCCGTCATTATTGTAAGACTGTTAATAATCTGAGTAATCATGCGTTTTAATCTGTGTTAATCATTTTTAAAATATCATCAATGTCTTTGCACTGCCAACAACCTTTGCCAATCCCTTATCATCAACAACCTCAAAACCGCTTAACATCTTATCAGCGCCTATGCCGCATTCCTCCAGAGAGCCTTTGTGCGTATATATCTTAAGCGTATCACCTTCGTCTTCTAACATCTTTGCTGTGCCAATAATCTGTTTCACTGCAGCAGAGATGGAGGTAAAGCCTGTATCACCCATATCCTGATTGTCTTTCAGACAATAGACACCGCCATCTACAAAAACTACAGATGTCTTTACATTATTATTTACTGCGCCATTTATATGCCTTACTGCCTCTGCTGCATTTATCTTGCTGTATGGCGCTGTCCTTACAAGGATACAGAGTTCAGACATCTTTGCCTCCTACATTCCAAGGTTTATAAATACATTAGATTTTCTGGTTATCTCAAAAAGCTTTTTCAATGTGCTTGGATTTGCGCCGTCTAATTGCGTGTCCTCTTTTATGCCGCGAAAGACAAGGCAGGTTCCGCAGAGTTCCACTGAAAGTCCTTTTTCAATCAATTTGCTGAAAACCTC
>CAKKST010000131.1 GCA_919903585.1 Nitrospiria bacterium
TGCTGTTAGATATGGAGTTTGTGCAGTTTCACCCAACAGCGCTTTATCTTCCTGCCGCACCGCAGTTTCTTTTGTCAGAAGCAATGCGCGGCGAAGGCGGGATATTGAAAAACATAAAAGCAGAACGCTTTATGCAGAAATACCACCCTGATGCCGAGCTCGCACCGAGGGATATTGTAAGCAGGGCAATACAATCAGAGATGAGACGCACCAAAAGTAATTTTGTTTATCTTGATATAACGCACCTTAACAAAAGATTTGTTAAGGAGAGATTCCCAAAGATCTACAGAACCTGCCTTCAGTATAATATAGATATCACAGAAGACCTTATACCAGTATGTCCAAGCGCACATTATATGATGGGTGGCGTAAAGACTGATATAAATGGCGCTACCAGTATAAAGGGGTTATTTGCAGCAGGTGAGGTTGCCTGTACTGGTGTCCATGGCGCAAATAGGCTTGCAAGCAATTCCTTGTTGGAGGGCATTGTATATGGTGCGAGGACTGGGAAGGCCGCAGGGAAATATGGAAAGAGTGTTAAAGGCATTGAACCCTTTGCAGATAGGTTTGTCTTACCGAGAAGGCCGGTGGTGCGTGCAGGTTCTTATGATATAGAAAAGGTCAGAAGTTCCCTGAGAAAGACAATGTGGTCAAAGGTTGAAATCGTGAGGTGCAAAAAATCCCTTACAGAGGCATTGAAGAGGCTGCGGGGATGGAGAAAGATTGAGAATGCTTTCTTTGCAACAAGAAGGGAGCTTGAGGTAAAGAACATGATTACTGTTGCAAGGCTGATAGCAACTGCTGCCCTGCTGCGAAAGGGAAGCGTCGGCGCGCATTACAGGAGCGATTTTAAAGAGCCAGGTAAAAACTGGAAGCGCCATATCTTATTAAAGGTGCATAGGTGATTTTACTTGAAATATTACTGAATGCCATACAAATCAGAAAGCATTTTTTTTACAACCACTTTAAAAGGCTCTAAGTCTTCCTTTATTGTCTCCCAAACAATATCAATGTCTACGCCAAAATATTCGTGAATAAGCCTATTCCTCATCCCTACTATTTCTGTCCAAGGGATTTCAGAATAACGCTTCTGAATATTATCTGGGATTTTATTTCCAGCCTCACCAATAACTTCAAGGCTTCTTACAACAGCCTTTATTGTCTTTCTGTCTTTAGAAAAGACATCAAAAATCATCCCTTTGGTAAAGTCTTCTATATCTGTTATTGATTCCAATATGTCATTGAGGTAATCCTGCAACAGTCTTTTTTCAGACATATAGTACCTCTTGTAGAATCTGCTGCCCGATGTACGGCTTCAATGCTTTCTTGGTTACAAGCTCTACCCTTACACCAAGCAGTTCTGATAAGCTGTTTTCCAGCTTCATAAAGCGAATAAATCCCATTGGTTTTTCAAATTCTACAAGGATATCCACATCACTTTCATCATCCTGTTCGCCTCTTACATAAGAGCCAAAAATACCAATTTCTTTTACCCCATATTTTTCTTTTAATTCTTCTTTATGCTTTTTAAGCAGGTCTTTTATTTCTTCAAACGTCTTCATTTTCCATACCTCATTATACTTATTATAGTTAAAATAGATTCTAAAAGAGGGCCGCTAAAATAGCAAGAATTAATTATATAGTAAGTCTAAGCTATATCTCCAGCATCCTGTCCAATGCCCTCTTTGCCTTAATCCTTATATTCTCCGATACCTTGATTACATACTGCATATCACGAAGTGCATTTCTTAGGCTGCGCAGTGTTATCCTTTTCATGTTCGGGCAGACCATGTGTTCATAAGCAAAATAGAATTCTTTTCCGGGGTTCTCCTTTTTCAGCCTATAGCCTAACCCTTCCTCTGTGCCGATGATAAACTCTTTCTTATCTATCTCTCTTGCGAGCCTTAAGATGCCTGAGGTGCTTGCAATATGATCCGCCATATCCTGAATCTCTGGCGGACATTCTGGATGGACAATGAATACTGAATCAGGGTGTTCCTTTCTCAGCTTATTAATATCATTCACTGTCACCCTCTGATGCACATGACAGAAGCCGTCCCATGTGATAACTTTCTTCTTTGTCCTCTTTGCAACATAGGCAGAGAGGTTCCTGTCTGGTATCATTATTACAGTATCCTCTTTTAAGGATTCTACAACCTTCAGTGCATTTGAAGAGGTGCAGCAGATATCGCTTTCTGCCTTAACTGCAGCAGATGTATTTACATAGCATACAACAGGCGCGCCGGGATGCCTTGACTTTAAATCCCTTAATGTAAAGGCATCTGCAAACTCAAAGGCAATTCCAAGCAAATCACGATATTCCTTTCTATCAGTCCGCCTTGGGCCTTCAACTGTAACCATATCAGCCATTGGGCAGCCAGCAGTAATCTCCGGCAAGAGAACAGTCTTATCAGGCGATAAAATAGAGGCCGATTCTGCCATAAAATGCACGCCGCAAAAAACGATCACAGGATTATTTGTCTTTGCTGCTGCCCTTGAGAGCTCAAGGGAGTCGCCGATGATATCAGCAAGGGACTGTATCTCTGCACGTTGGTAATTGTGGGCAATTATCAGGGCATTCCTTTCCTTCCTTAGCGCCTGTATCTCCCTTATTAGGGTATCCTGATCCTCAATTATTTTTGTTGGCATATATCTAAGCCCTTTGCATAATATAGTAGTGAGGAGGAATAAATAATATCGGGTCAAAGGCGAAGGCGTCAGTGCATCAGATTAAAAACTTTGACTCTGTGACTCTTTGACACTCTGACACTTTATCATGCCTTTACAACACTTATCCTTAGATTTGCTATAATCTCAGGATGAAGCTTGATCGGGACTGTGAAAGCGCCCAGTTCCTTTATAGGGCTTTCAAGCTGAATCTTCTTTTTATCTATACGAATGCCCTCCTTTGACAGGGCATCCACGATATCCATTGATGTTACTGAACCAAAGAGTTTATCACCCTCCCCAACCTTCTGTGATATTGTAATAGAAGTATTATTTATCTTCCCGGCAAAGGCCTCTAATTCTTCCTTCTCTTTTTTATGCCGATCTTCTGCGTGTCTTAGTTCTTCCTCTAATCTCTTTTTATTTACTGACGTTGCCTCTACTGCCTTCTTTTGGGGAAGCAAGAAATTTCTTGCGTATCCATCTGATACATTAATTATCGCACCCTTTTTGCCAACCCTGTCTATGTCCTCAAGTAGTATAACCTGCATTTTAGCCCCCTATTAGTCTTTTTTCTTTAGTTCCTTGATTGCCTTTTTATTTTGCTTTTTGATTTCTTTACCCGTCTCCTTAATGGCCTTGCCAATATTCTCATTCGTCTTTTTGATCTCTTCTTTTATCTCCCTGCCAT
>CAKKST010000132.1 GCA_919903585.1 Nitrospiria bacterium
ATGAGAATGCAAACAAGGCAATAAATGCCATATTAAAGCACATAGAGGATATAAGGACAAACCCTGTAAAGGACAATGAGCTTAATGATGCAAGGTCATATATAGTTGGCAGTTTTCCTTTAAGGCTTGATACAAATTCCAAGATGGCGGGTCTTTTGTCGCTCATAGAATTCTATGACCTTGGGCTTAATTATTTTACAGAATATCCAAAAAAGATTAATGCAGTAACAAAAGAGGACATTCTAAAGGCAGCAAAAAAATACTTAGACCCCAAAAACTATTTATTGGTTGTTGTGGCAAAGCAGAAAGAGGCGGAAATTGCAAGGTAATGAAAATATATAAGGAATTAAAGGATTTTAGAGGGGAACTAAAAAAACCTATCCTCACTATCGGCAATTTTGACGGTGTTCATCTTGGACATCAGACCATATTAAAAAAGATTGTATCCCGCGCAAAGGAGACAGGAGGCAGCAGCGTTGTACTTACCTTTGAGCCTCACCCTGTAAAGGTAATAGCGCCGCATAAGGATATAAGGCTTATTACATCCTGCGAGGAGAGGACTAATCTAATTGATGCGGCAGGCGTGGATGCAGTGATATGCGTAAATTTTACAAAGGGGTTTGCAAGGCAGCACCCGGAGGATTTTACAAGGGATATCCTGCTTGATAAGATCGGTGTATCAGAGATCTATGTTGGCCACGATTATGCCTTTGGCAGGGGAAGGGAGGGGACAATAGAATATCTAAAGGAATTGGGCAAAAAATACAACTTCCATGTTGATGTTATTGAGCCTGTCACAGTCAACGGCGCTATTGTCAGCAGCTCCAGCACAAGGAAATTAATTACAGAGGGGAGCGTGGATAAGGCAGCGAAATTCCTCGGCAGGTATTACACATTAAGCGGCATGGTTGTTAAAGGCGCTGGAAGGGGCAAGGGACTCGGCTTCCCGACTGCAAATATTGAGCCCCCTGCTGAGCTGATACCAGAGGACGGCGTCTATGCTGTTATTGTTAAAAAGGGAAATAACACCTATAATGGCGTGGCAAATATCGGCAATAAGCCTACATTTAAAAATGAGAGGTTTGGCCTGGAGGCATATCTCTTTGACTTCAACGGGGACCTGTACAATGAAAGGCTTGAGATATCCTTTGTAAAGAAGATACGGGATGAGATGGCCTTTAAAAATACCGATGCCCTTATAACACAGATGAAAAAAGATGTTCAAATAGCAGGGAAAATCTTAAAAGAAAAATAAGGCATTTTTTTTCTTGCCAGAGGCCGTATTTTTTTACTATAATGGTGTCATTAGAAAGGAGGTACTTGCAGATGCCTATTTATGAGTATAGATGCAAAAAGTGCAATCACATCTTTGATATCATACAAAAATCAACAGCAGAAAAGAAGGATGTAGTGTGCCCCGAATGCGGCGGGAAGGAGACCGAAAAGATATTATCTCCATTCAGCTCCTTTGACGGTTCCTCATGCAGCCCGAGCAGCTTTTCCTGAGGCTAATAAATAAGCGGCAGTTTGCCGTAATGAATATGAACGGGGTTTTTTATTTTAGGAATTACATCTTGACTCTCTTTACCCAATCTGCTACAAATGCTTAACCATGTCTATTTCAGGATGTTTAACAACAGGCATTGGAAGCCTTCCGGTAAAAGACCCGGCAGATGCCTGCAAAATCATTTTTGATGCTGTGGATATTCCTTTCTGGCCTCAGCTTCCAAAAAGGAGTTTTAAGGAACTCATGATGCCCCAGTATTCTGAGGCTATACCCTTTGTTAAGATAGATGATGAGAAGGAACGTATATGGTTTGAGATCGGCGATGATAATGAAAAGGCAGATGGGATATATGCCTTTTACGAGAAATATACTAAAGGAGACCCAGCAGATTTTACGATATCACGGGAGTATGCGCCGGGCTTTTATTATTTCATGGAAGAATTGAGCAGGGCAGGCAGGCAATACAAATATATTAAGGGTCATATTACAGGCCCCCTGACATTCACCCTCAGCATACCTGACCAGAATAAGAGGCCGATATATTATGATGCAGATATGCTGGATACCATCCTAAAGGCGCTCAGCCAGAAGGCTGTGTGGCAGATAATGGAGCTGCAGAATTATGCTGACAAGGTCATTATCTTTATTGACGAGCCCATACTCTCCGCCTTTGGCTCTTCTACATATCTTGGACTTACAAGGGAGGATGTAATAAGGCTCCTGAACGAGGTTATTGGCGCAATACACAGCGCTGATGCCATTGCCGGCATACATTGCTGCGGCAACACAGACTGGTCAATAATTGCAGCCACAGATATAGACATTATTAATTTTGACGCATATATCTATACCAAGTCCATTGCCATATATCCGAATGAGCTGAACAATTTTCTTAGAAAGGGCGGGATGCTCGCGTGGGGCATTGTGCCGACAAGCGAGGCAATAAGAAGGGAGTCTGCGGATTCCCTTTATAATAAAATGGCAAATGATGTTCAACAGCTTATTGCAAAATCTTTTTCAGAAGAGCTTATTTCAAGGCAGTGTCTTGTTACGCCGAGCTGCGGCACAGGCTCTATGAATGAGGATGATGCGAGGGCTGTATTCAGGATATTAAAGGAGATAGGAGGTAAATTTAAGAAGGCATGAAGATATATTTAAATGGGAAGATTGTGCCCCAAGAGAAGGCGCTAATATCTGTCTTTGACCACGGATTTTTATATGGCGACGGAATATACGAGACCTTGCGGGTCTATAATGGCCAGATTTTTAAAATAAAGGATCACCTGAAAAGATTCTTTCAATCAGCAAGGATGACATCCCTTAACCTGCCCATGACAGAGGCAGAGATAGAGAATGCCCTTTACAAGACACTTCAGGCAAACAAGCTTAAAGAGGCATATATACGTATCCAGATTACAAGGGGCTATGGCGAGATCGGCCTTGACCCTGCCTTATGCCCAAAGCCCACTATTGTTATTATCCCAAAGGAGTTTCATGGCCATCCGGAGGAATTCTATCAAAAGGGTGTAAGTGTGGCTGTTGTGAATATCAGAAGGAACCACCCCCTCGCGCTGAACCCGAAGATAAAGGCAACGAATTTTTTGAATAACATACTCGCAAAGATAGAGTCATTAAAAAAGAATGCCTATGAGGCAATAATGCTCACCATTGATGGTTATGTTGCAGAGGGGACAATCTGCAATATATTTTTTGTAAGGCAGGGAGTCCTTATTACGCCGCCGACAAATATCGGTATACTTGAGGGTGTGACGAGAGACCTTGTGATCAGGCTTGCAAAGTCAAAATATCTAAGGGTGATGATGGAAAACAGCTTTAAAAAAGAGGCGCTTTATAATGCAGACGAGTGCTTTCTAACAAGCACCACTATGGAAATTATGCCTGTAACGAGGGTGGACGGAAAAAAGATTGGAAATGGCAAGCCCGGCGCAACAACAAAATGGCTCTTAAAGGGCTTTAGAGAGAAATATGTAGCGCCGTATTATAAAAAGTAATACAAACGAAATAAATGCTGATACGTTTCAATCCACGCTCCTTTGACTTATCCTTCCCCTAAATCCTCGGCAATAAGCCTGAATTGCTCCAATGCTGATTCAAGGTCTTCTGCAATCTCACGCGCAATGACATCAGGCTCAGGAAGGTTTTCTGAGTCTTCAAGGCTTTCGTCCTTAAGCCAGAAGATATCAAGGCTTGCCTTGTCGCGGTTTATCAGTTCTTCATAGTCAAATTCCCTCCAGCGGCCGTCAGGGTTTTTCTCTGACCATGTCGGTTTCCTGTTATGCCTGTTTTCAGGGTTACAGCATTTGACAAACTCATCAAGGTCGCTTCTTTTTAAAGGGTTAGTCTTCAGGGTCGTAGCCTAATGGGATAGGGCTTTTCTGATTATAAGGAGGCTTTGAGCGCTTATCAGCCATCTCGAGGAACAGGAGATAGGTAAGCTGTTCAACATAGTCCCCATAACTCATTCCGTCG
>CAKKST010000133.1 GCA_919903585.1 Nitrospiria bacterium
GTTAAAGGAAGCAAAGGCAGCAGGGTTTCCAGTTTCTTTGCTTATAAGCAAATCCATGCCTGTATGCCTGTGTCTGCCGTTATATAATGTAAGCTCTAATGCAGAGGTCAGGTTTAAAAGTATCGAAGCAGAGTGGCCATAATGCCTGCCATTGCTTCCGGGCTCCACACAGCCAATAACACCATAATCCCTTGCATGTTCAAGGCTGTCCCCTTTTTTGGTAAGGGCATGAATAACAGCCTTATCATTATGGATAGCAGGGGTGGCCCCGGTATTAACATTAACCTCGCATATCCTTCTTAGATACTCCTTAGAGTTTATCCCCTGGTAATACCTTGCGTTCAGATTCGGATCTCGCAATTTCATCAGCTCAGTTGCCCTTAGCATTACATAGGTCAGGTCATTAACAGCATCTTTACCGTCCTTATCCACTCCTCCTATTGTAATGGCCTGATTTGAACCTGTTCCTCCGAATAATTGCTCACCTGCATCCGGGATGGTTGGAACATGGTCGCCGATCTTCAGCCAGAGGCATGAAATAAGCTCAATAGCCTTTTCAATGTTAATTGTCTTATTATCAATATCCTTACGATACAGGTCATAGAGTATCTGATCCAGTCTGCCGAGGCTCAAACCTACATTTGGGTTCTCAAGGTGTAATGCAGTCCAGCATATCCACACAGTTGTCAAACCCTCACGAAATGTCCTTGCAGAAAATTCAGGAACCCTGTTGTTAATCTCTGCAATATCAAGGAGCTCTTTTTTAATATTTGGATCAGCCTCCTTATCTGCCATTTCCTTTGCCTTTTTTGCAAGATTCTTTGAGTAGGCTATAATCCCTTCAAGAACCTCTGGTATCGCAGCATAAAATTCTTTCTGAAAAGCATCTGATGTCTTAGCCCCTCTATCATTAGCCTCATCAATAATTGCACGTAGGCCTTTGTTGATTGCCTTGGAGAAATCCGGGATTGTATGAGAGATGCAGTTTGGTATGCTTCCCAGAAAGAAAACAAGACGTTCTAAGAGCTTCATCTCAGGTGCATATTTATCTTTTCCTAATTTCTTTTTATTTTCATCAAAACACCTCTTTCTTGCAAGTTCAAGGATATTGTTTTCCATCCAATGCGGAAATATCTTGAAATTGAGGGCTTCAGCATCCTCTTTGCCCAAATAAAAGGGATTGCTGGCGCGATTTGAAATAGTCCATAGTTCAGGCCAGAGAGTAAGTGCAAGAAATTCAGGATAGAGAGGGACGCCTT
Source organism: Nitrospiria bacterium (assembly GCA_919903585.1). Classification (GTDB taxonomy): domain Bacteria; phylum Nitrospirota; class CAKKRA01; order 9FT-COMBO-42-15; family 9FT-COMBO-42-15; genus JACPZJ01. The sequence continues at coordinate 1,260 of CAKKST010000133.1, forward strand.
TGAACCTGCTTGTAGTAGACCCCGCAAAAAGAGACCTGTCCTTAAATTCAAAAGGAACCATCCCCTTTGCAAAACTCTTCTTATGCCATATTATTGGTGTGCGGTTCTCAAGGACAAAACGATATGCCCTTGCCTTATCAAGAATGGAAATCCTCTCCTTATTAAGCAAATTGTTTTCAAGATGAAAACTGGTTATCAAGCTCGGACGCTCAAGACATACCTCAGGCATTGCCTTGAAATAGGCCTTTTTAAGCTCAGCTACCCGTTCTGTAAGGTTGCTATCCTTTAAAGATAAATCTTTAATTGTAATCTTTGACATAAGACACCTCCATGCAAGAAATTTTATTTTTTATCCAAGCGCCCCGTTCCATACCTCAAATTTCTTATCCTCCCTCTCGCTCTCAAGATAGAAGGCAATAAATGTCATAACATGCCAGCTTAAAAACTCACGGCTCTCTACATCATAGGCTGTTCGCATATGTATCTTTCTCCATGTCCCGGTATTGAAGTATGTCTTCTGCAAGATTTCATTAGAATTGGACATAGGCACCTGGTCCAATGGCTGAATCTCATAACCATGAGTATGTCCATAAAGAACAAACTCAGCCTCATTTCTACGCATATAATCCTCTTGATAGGCCTTATTTTTGTAATCATCCTTATCAATCTGGAATTTTCTTAAAGGCAAATCTGCTATCTCACTTAAAGATAAATACTTGCTTACCTTTAGTCCAAATTGCATAGCATCAACTACATCAATCTGCCATGGCTTATCATGTTTCTTTACAAAATCTATATTAAGAAAGTCATCAACCATATCATTCCATGCCTTTTTAACCCTTTCACCTACCTCAACATTTTTAGCCTTTCTGCATACACCCTGAATCCAGATAGGAATGTCTATAAGCGGTCTGACATTATCAATCTCTTTAAGCAGAGATACAAGGACGGGATCTGTAGCAGCGCCAATATCATTCTCTACAGCCTTTGGAAATCTGTTTATGAGGTCTATTACTATGGCATCTCCCAATGAAGATGCGTCTCTATTGCCGTCAAAATTAAACGGATCATATATATCACCATGCCGTGCAAAGACCCCGTATTTATCCCAAAAGCCCTCTGTTATAAATGCTGTACTCTGATATTGATTACCACTCATCCCAATGAATTCTGCTATCTGCTTTCTTGTTTCTGGATAGCGGTTTATCAGCCAGTCGTGGTTTCCTACTATATAGGTAAACTTCACCTCTCTTCCCTTTTTATTCATTGCCTCTTTGAACTCCTTAAGATATTCCACGGATTTTGCATTCTCAGTATTATTGCATATCCTTTTGACTATCTCTATTGTGTAGTCCTTAATACCTTTTCCTTTTCCATCTTTTTCATCATTATTAGACCATGGGCGAATGTTAGAATTGAGCCAGTAGTCTGACCTGATGACATCAAAGATATCGCCCAATAAAACAATTTCTATCTCTTTTGCCTTAGCTGTATCAACCATATCCTCAAGATAGAGGGCGAATTTATTAAATGCCCCTGACTTTATTGTCTCGCCTGATGTGCCATCCGTTAAATGAATATCACTTAAAAAGACTAACATATGTTTTATCTCCTTTCTTTTATAATCGATTACAACTTAACTTCTATTTTACAGTAATCTCAGGAACCTTCACAGCTTTCTGACCTGAAATTGTCACCCTCAGCTTCTTCCTAAAGTTACCTATTTGTCCGGTTAATTGCTCCATAGGCTTCCCACCAAAAACTATTCTGATATCGTATTCACCCGGTGAAACCCCGTAAAAGGCATAGTTTCCGCGAGAATCCGTATATGTCTTATAAATAATCTTATCTGAATCAGGAGAAAGTAATTCTACTACCGCATCCCCAAGAGGAACATATCCTTGTGGAGACGTTGCAAGGCGCACATATCCATATAATGCAGGTGTTCTGCCGCTTGCCTCACCATTTATAGAAACTATTAAACTCAGAACAAATAGCAGCAAAAAATAATGTTTTTTAATGTATCTCATTGTTATCCTCCTATTTAGGCAATTTACCCAGTTTTTCAATATTTTTTAGTTTGATTTTCTTTTTCTTTATATCTTTCTCAGCAGTAGTTTCATTAAGCTCAATAGAAACTGGGAAATAATTTTTGCTTTCCACTCGGAGCTCCGGCCATTTTCCCTCTCCCAACTTAACGTCCCTCAGACTAAAGAAACCTGTCTCATCTGTTTTGGTTGAAGGTTCTGGAGGCGTATATTTGATAATAATGCCCTCATGAGTTACTTTGCCTTCTTTTTCAATTATACCCTCAACAGTCCATGGCTCTGGTTCGCATGACTTTTCATTTTTTGACAACCGCTCAGATGAAGATACGAGTGTTATATAGATTAAGAGAAAACCAGCAAGCGCTCCGCCTGCCTGATAGCCAGCCTTCTTTATTACTGCAGTAGATTTTAATAATTTAAACAAAACAATTGCCCCTATAAGGCTTAAGATAAAATATACTATAGTTAGGAAGTCGCCTCTTCCTATTAATGTCATAATCCATTCCCTCATAATCCCTCCTTTAAACCATAGATTGATAATATGTTAATTATTACTAATCTGCACATGCCTATATGATTTTAAGGTATTTGTTATATACCCATCCCTCTAAATCATTTGGACCTGTAACATCTACCTTGCTCCACCGATCCCGCCTTTCAAGAAGCGCTACCCTTGTCCCACGCAAAAGAGGGGATGATACCGTATCATATTCAATCCCATGTCCTTTGCGAATATTCAGGCTATCAGCAGTAACCTCATAGATTTCATCCGCATCTTCTGACCTTCCGAATACCTTTGCCCTGATATTTACAAGAGGAAATGCAGGGCCTGGATCACTTTTTCTTCCCGGTGCTATATCTTCGTGTCCCAGTATATCCCTTAAACTGTATGTTTTCACCAAAATACTTGCCAGCTCTAATGCCCTCTCAATCTGAATCTCTGTGTAAATATGCCAATATGATTGCGAACATTCATAAGCTGCTCCTTCCTAAATTCAGGAATGATATGCATCAAGAAATCTTACCCACCCCGAACCCTTGGCATTACAATTTAACATAAGATATTTTGCACGATAGCTATAATAAAGACCTTTCCGGGCAGGGAACCAAACCGAAAGACCGTGTGAATCCTTTACAGTGTTTCCATATGTCTCGGAGGTCAAGATACATGCCGATGAGGTCTTTATAACATCCTTGGCTGCAGTTGTGATCGATTTATTATCAATACGCTTAGCTATAATATTGGCCAGGTGGATCAGATCCACATAATCAGCCATCGCAAATGTTTGAGTTACCAGCCTGATCTTCTGGAGTTCGGAGCGATAGCCAGCGATATTCTTTGTAAGTAAATCACCAAAAATACCCAGGGCATTAATTGCTGCATCGGTCTTGCTTGTTTGAACTGCAGACTGGGTTACATTAAACACCCCACGGATTTTATAATCATTTATATATTCCCTGACGATCCGCTTTGCAAGGTCGCTAATGGAAGCTGTTTTTCTCATCGTCTGAAGCACCCTGTCATATGGCCACCCATCCCCTGGTTCGGTCTCTTGAGAACCTACCACAATTTCAACATAATCTTTGAAGTGATGTGCAATTTCAATCATATTCATCAGGCACGCATCAAATCCAAGGATTGCAATCTTATTCCTGTTACCTATCCCAGCTCTTGCAAAGGCATTTGTGATCTCAGGCATGTCCAAAGACGACCCAAAGTCATCATATCCGATATCACGGCGCACACTTCTAAAGCCAGCCCCATGGTTCCATACAACAACTATATAGTTTTCAGCAGCATACCGTCTCATGCCCCACCTGAGGAATGACCGCAGTGTCTCCGGATCACCTGTATCCTTTTCAGGCAGGCGCTGAATGACTGTCCGATGGGCTTTGCCTGTCCAGTCAGGCTCTGTTATCTCATAGCGGATGGAGCCTGTGTGCTCACCATATGTGTCTATCTCAACTCCAACATGAGCCTGCTTAGAAGCACCCACATCACACAGCTCCTGTATATCTTCAAGCCCCGCATCGCTCAGATTGTTATCACCGGCAATATACGCCAAAAATCCCCACTTTTTTCTTACCTTCTTAGCCTTATTCCTCTCGTCCATACTTAAAGCCATCCTTTCATACCTTTAGATATCAAACCATATCATCCCCTTACCGAGATCCTGTACTTTCCTGCACCGGTTGGCCGATAATGCCGGAGTCGGATATAATATGTACCCTGTCTCAATGTGACTACAATCTTTGCATTCCGGCCACTCCCGCTGTCGTCATCTTCGGCGAGCAGGTCTGTCTGATTATTTGGCCCAAATAATGCCATCACAACATCTGTCTTCCCCTTTGTCTCAATTGTATGCTGGCCTTTTTTTGATACCTTGAATCTAAAGATATCTTCTTCACCATGTTTTCCAATGGAGGCGCTTACAGCCGGTGCGCCGACTGTTAGCTCAATAACAGGTTTTTCTTCAAGGGGGTACATAGTGCCGATGAATTTTTTATCCACCTCGGATAGCTGTCTATTCCAGCCAACCTCGTAATCTCCAATTGTCAGCTCATTTGGAATCGCATAGAGCATGATTGATTTCCGGTCAAACGCCGAAAATTGTGTAATGGTTGCGCTGTACTTCTGGAATATATTGAGGTCTATCTGATCTCTAGTCCAATTGTTTGGCGGTCCGCTAAAATAGCTGTAAACAGCCTCCTTATCCCACGGGATGTTCGCAGCAGGATTCTGGTGTTCATGGATGCAGCCGAGGGCATGGCCAAACTCATGGATGAC
>CAKKST010000134.1 GCA_919903585.1 Nitrospiria bacterium
GATTACAAAAATATTGTTGGGGCGTGGGGTTGCCTCGCCCTTTTTGGGCTACCCTTCGGGTCGCCCCTACAACGGGGGCTTGCCATGCTTTCAAATTATATTACAGAGGTTAAAGAGAGGGTTGAATCAAGAAAAGACATTGATATAAAAGAGAGGAATGAATTAGTTGATCTCGCATCAAGAAAACTTGGTGAGAGTTTTGAAATTTACAGGTGGAATGCCAATATAAACGGCATAGTTGTCCAGCTTTGGACTAACTCCTTTCATCTCTATGACTTCTGGGTGGAAAACTGGTATGCCGCGCCAAGAAGTCATACCGTCCTTCCGCATGGCTATCTCTATGCAGTAATGGGCGTCAGGGGTTATAAGCCCTCGGCATATTACAACTCAGAAACAAAAACCGCCATCTTCATCAATACTGAATATTACGGCCAGTGCAAGAGCTGGGCGCTCGGCATTGCCGCTGATATACTTGAGGCACAGCATAATATACACTCTATACACGGCTCCTGCGCTGTTGTAGGCGGCAAGGGTATTGTTATTATTGCACCCACAGGAACAGGGAAAAGCACGCACCTCTGGGGGCTTCTTAAGCTGTCAACTGGAAAGATACTGGCAGATGACTGGATATTCCTGCAGTATAAAAAAGGTCTTGCAATGGCAGATATATCAGAGAAGAAATTCTATCTGAGGACAGATATGGTAAAAAGTTTTCCTGACCTTAAGCCGCTTTTTGAGAGGTGCAAGTGCGAAAATGTTGCTAATGATGATTTTACTGCGTTTGCAAATGCAAGGGCAATATTAAACCCTGAATGGATTGCAGGGCCTGATAAGTTTGTAGACAGGGCTGTAATAAAGGCGGCAATCCTGTTGCGGAGGGATGATAAATCTCCTGCGGAACAGAAGCTGTCTTCTGATGAGGCGATAGAGATACTTGAGGAGGGAAAATCTCAGGTGCTTGCCGGCGCAGGGGGGAAAATCGGCTCCTTTAAAAATGAGCCCTATTACAATCCATACATGATGGTAAAGAGACTTGATGTGCAGAGGCGGTTTTTCAGACAGCTCTTTGATGCAGCGCCATGCCGCATATTAAACACAGGTGTTGAGTCTGTTGAGGCCACGCAGGAGAGGATAAGAAAGATATTAATGGAGGCATAGACTATATGCTATCCTCTCCTCTTCTGCTGCTCCCCTCTTTACACTCTGCCATCTCAACAGGCAGGTTAACATAAAAACTGCTCCCAGCGCCTATCTCGCTCCGAACATCAACAAACCCGCAGTGCTCTGATACTATCTCCTGAACTATTGATAGTCCCAGTCCAGTGCCCTCCCTGCCATCACTGCTTTCATGCTTTGTGGTATAAAAGGGATTGAATATGC
>CAKKST010000135.1 GCA_919903585.1 Nitrospiria bacterium
TCTTGATAGAGGGGAAATCCCTCCCTTTGGAAAAGGGAGGTTAGGAGGGATTTTATAAATATGTCGTTACAATTATAAGACTGTTAATAAGCTCTTACGCATAACTTATCTTATCATAATCGTAATAGCAAGATAGAACATAATAAGGCTCCCGGCAAGGAGTATAATCCCCACAGGAACCCTATTCTTGAGAAATGCATCATCTGTTTTTGAGATCACCTGACTGGCTTTTTTATTCATCTTCTTAAGCGTCTGCGGTGAGAATAGAAAGAGCAGACCAAAAATCAGGGCAAGTAATGCAATCAAGATTATTAGAATCATCATATTACCTCCTTGTTATATGCCTGTCTTTTCGCTTTCAGCAGGCATCTTATTTAGATTATATTTATCCAGCCTATATCTAAAGGATCTAAAGTTTAGGTGCAGAAGTTTTGCTGCGTCCTTTTTTATCCAGTTGCTTCTCTCGAGGGCATTAAGCAATAAATCCTTCTCTATCCCTCCTATAAATCCCTCCAAATCAATGCCCTCTGCGGGTATATTTACAGGTATTAATGAAGAGCCTTTTTTAGCATTTTTTAATATGTCCGGGAAATGATCAGGGGTAATAACCTCGCTGTTACTCAGCGCTACTGCCCTCTCTATCATATTCTCAAGCTCCCGTACATTCCCCTTCCATTCATAGTTACACAGAAGCTCCACCGCCTTTTGTGAAAAACCCTTTATCTTCTTATCCATGCTTCGGTTAAATTTATTAAGAAAATAATTAGCCAGCAAAGGGATATCCTCCCTCCTTTCCCTCAGGGTCGGCAGGGTAACTGGTATTACATTAAGCCTGTAATATAAGTCCTCCCTGAATTTACCCTCTTCCACTGCCTTTGCAAGTTCTTTATTTGTTGCTGCAATAATCCGCACATCAACCTTTATATCTTTGGTCCCTCCAACCCTTTTAAACTCCTTGTCCTGAAGAACCCTCAGGAGTTTTACCTGAATTGAAGGGGTGGTTTCACCAATCTCATCTAAAAAAATCGTGCCGCCATTCGCAACCTCAAAGAGCCCTTCCTTATTAAATACAGCGCCGGTAAATGAACCCTTCATATGCCCAAAGAGCTCGCTTTCTAATAATCCCTCTGGCAGGGCGCCGCAGTTTACGGTAACAAATGGTTTGTCCTTCTTCCTGCTGTTAAAATGAATTGCCCTCGCAATCAGCTCCTTGCCTGTACCGCTCTCCCCATAGATTAGGATATTACTCATGCTGTCAGAGACCTTCTTTACTATCTCAAAGACCTTATCCATCCTCTCGCTTTTGCCTATAATATTCTCAAAGACTGCGCTGCCCTCGAGTGCATTTCTTAATAATAAATTCTCCGCGCTCAGCCTCCTCTTTTCAAGGGCCTTCCTGATTCTTATCTTCATTTCGTCATTCTGGAAGGGCTTGGTTATATAATCATATGCCCCTTGCTGCATTGCCTCAACTGCAGTCTCTGTAGACGCAAAGGCAGTAATCAATATGACTACTGTATCAGGTGAAAGCTCCTTGACTGTTTTCAGCACCTCAAGACCGCCTACCTTTGGCATCTTAAGGTCTGTTATTACAAGGTCAAATATATCCTTATGCAAAATCTTATTGGCCTCTTCGCCGTCAGTGGCAGTGGTAACATCATAGCCTGACTTTTTCAGCATTATTGAGAGAAAATCCCTCATGCTCTTTTCATCATCAACAACTAAAATTCTTTCCACTAACAACCTCCCGCCAAGTTTTTATGCCGATGGCAGATGAATAATAAACTTGCTGCCCTCATTTATTTTGCTCTCAACCTTGATCTCACCCCTGTGTTCTTCAATAATCCTATGTACAATTGCAAGGCCGAGTCCTGAGCCCCTATCCTTTGTTGTGAAGAAGGGATAGAATATCTTGTCCCTGACCTCATGTCTTATACCATTACCGGTATCCTTAAATGCAATCTCTATATAATCCTTCACAGAATCATCGCTATAATGACGGCCCTTTTTAGCCTTCTTCTTTGATGTAATTATTAATTCACCGCCATTATCCATTGCCTGGAAGGCATTGATAGACAGGTTCCAGAATACCTGGCTCATCTGGTGCGGATCAACCTCAGCCATTAATCTTTTATTCTCAAGCTGCATGGAGATTTTTACCTTATTCTGGTATTCCTTGCTGTTTTTCAGAAGCGTCACTGTATCATTTAAAAGCTCATTTATATTAAACCGCTTTTTATTTAAAGGCGTTGGCCTTGCATAGAGAAGAAAATCAGATATTATCCTGTTTAGCTTCTCGGTCTCACGGAGGGCAATCTCAAGGAGTTTTTTATTCTCTCCGCTTAATAAGGACTCATTCCTTAATAGCTGCATTGAACCGCTGAGGGATGCAAGGGGGTTTCTTATCTCATGGGCCATCCCTGCTGCCAGCTCACCTACCATTGCCAGCTTCTCCTTCTTTTTTATATCATCCTCCATCTCCTTTATCTTTGTCAGGTCCTGAAATATCCCTATGGCGCCTGTAGTCTCGCCTGATTCGTTCTTTAATGATGTTATTGTAATACCTAAAACGAGTTTAGCGCCATCCTTTCTAACATAACTCCCTTCAAACCTGAAAGGTATGCGCAGCATTTCTAATTTATTAAAGACCGATCTTATCTCCTCCAGATTAAATATCTCATACCATATCCTCCCCCTGATCTCCTCAAAGAGATAACCGGTAATATCCTCCGCAGCCCTGTTAAATGACGTTATATGACCCTTCAAATCAGTGGTCAGAAGACCGCTGCTCATGCTATTTGCAACATTCTTGTAAAAGGTCTGCAGCTCTGCAAGGTCAGTGTCCTTCTCCTTCAGGATCTTATCGGTCTGCTGCAGATTTTCAGCAAGGCTGCCGCTTAAAAGGCCTACAATAAGGAAAGAGAGCACATAGAGAAATATCTTATAAAATACCTCAGCAGTGGATGATGCAGAGGGCGGAAGGGCCTCAAAAAAACCATAAAACTGCATATCAACAAGGCCGCCATAGAGTATGCTGCTGATACCTGCTATTACATATCCTCCCCTGCGGTAGAGTATTATACTGGCATATATTATTGTTATGATGTATGTAAATGAAAAACTGCTGTCTATCCCTCCTGTAATATAAACTAAAAAGGTCTCGGTTATCAGGTCGCCTATAATCTGTATATAGGCAAAGAATTCTAAATTATATACCCTATTTAACAGCAGGGCATATACTATGCTAATAAGATAGACAGCTATTACAAGGAGATAAAAGGCAGGAACCTCACTATATCTCCCAAGCCTTATCTGAAAGATGATTGATGATACGAGGAATAGCGTGACCATAACTATCCTCAGTATCATTAATATTTTAAGTTTTTTGAGTATCTCCTTTCCTTTAAGGTCTTCCACTCTCATCTCATCTTTTAACCGCCCACTAATGTAGCCATCTGGAATATTGGGAGATACATGGCAATTACAATAAATCCAACAACAACGCCAAGGAATACCATGAGCATCGGCTCCAGCATAGATGTTAAAGCCGCTACTGCATTATCTACCTCATCATCGTAAAAGTCTGCTATCTTGGAGAGCATGGCGTCTAATGCGCCTGTTGCCTCTCCAACAGATATCATCTGAACCACCATTGGAGGAAATACACCTGATTTCCCTAATGGGTCTGCAATGGTTTTACCCTCGCTGATGCTGCGGCGGGTGCTCATAAGGGCCTCTTCAACAACCTTGTTTCCTGCTGTCCTTGATACAATCTCAAGGCCGTCAAGGATAGGGACACCGCTGCTTATCAGGGTGCTCAATGTCCTTGTAAATTTTGCCACTGCAACCTTTCTGATAAGCGAACCCAAAATGGGAAATTTTAATAATAGGCCGTCTACTATTCTTCTCCCTTTTTCACTCTTGTAAAAATATTTTAATCCAACAATAGCCGCTATAATAACCCCTAAAATAATAAACTTGTTATCCGTTATAGCATCGCTTGTGCCTATTACTATCCTTGTAGGCAGCGGCAATGTCCCACCCATATCTGTAAACATCTTGGCAAAGACAGGTATAACCCATACCAGAAGAACTGTCACCACGATAATTGCAACTGAAACAATAGCCGCTGGATACACGAGGGCAGTTTTTACCTTGGATTTTAATTTCATTGCCTTTTCAATGTAACCAGCAAGCCTATTTAAGATGGTATCAAGGATGCCGCCTACCTCTCCAGCGGCAACCATATTTACATACAAATCATTAAATACCTTTGGGTGTCTTTTTAAGGCGTCTGTAAAGGTAGCGCCTGATTCCACATCCTGTCTGACGTCCTTTAATGTTGAGGCAAGTATTTTATTTTCAGACTGTGTTGATAATATATCAAGACACTGAACTAAGGGAAGCCCCGCGTCTATCATTGTTGCAAACTGCCTTGTGAATATAGCAATATCCTTATCCTTAACCCTTCCCCCTAAGCCAGGGATAGAAATCTTTATACCAGTGGCTGCCTGCTGGACAGAGGTGACGAGGATATTCTGTTTTCTCAGTAAGGCAATAACCTCTTCCTTGTTTTTTGCGGCAACAACCCCTTTTTGCATTGTCCCCTGCCTTGACTTTCCAGTCCATTTAAAGTTGGCCATTGTTTATCTCTCCTATTATTAGATGATTACACAGGTTCTTAAAAGCGATTATAAGGGCAAAAGATTTTTGCGAAGCCCTATCGTTTAGTGCTCCCCTCTTTAATGTTATACTCCTTCTGGGATTGGCCATGTGAAGGGGCGGCAACCCCGCCTCTGTTTAACATTGAAATCAATTCATCAGGGACACTGGATCTTCCTATTGCCTCTTCGTAGGATATCAGCTTCTTTGAGTAGAGCTCAAAAAGCGCCTGATTCATTGTCTGCATGCCGAACTTTGCCTGGCCTGTCTGCATCATCCCGTATATTTGATGGACCTTATCCTCTCTTATCAAATTTCTTATAGCAGGATTTGGAACCAGAATCTCAAGGCAGAGCACCCTGCCTGTGCCGCTTGCCTTTGGAATTAACTGCTGGCTCATTATCCCTTCCAGTACAAAGGAGAGCTGAGCCCTGACCTGAGGCTGCTGGTGAGGCGGAAACACATCTATAATCCTGTTAATGGTCTGTGCAGCAGAATTGGTATGGAGTGTTGCGAATGTCAGGTGACCTGTCTCAGAGATAGTTAATGCCGCCTCAATGGTCTCAAGATCCCTCATCTCGCCGATAAGTATTACATCAGGGTCCTGCCTCAGAATATATTTTAAGGCTGCCTTAAATGACTTGGTATCAGCATTAACCTCCCTCTGATTAACCACGCATTTTTTATGCTGATGAAGATATTCTATTGGGTCTTCAATGGTGATTATATGATCATGTTTTTCACTGTTTATCTTGTCTATCATTGCAGCGAGCGTTGTAGATTTACCGCTGCCGGTAGGACCTGTAACAAGGACAAGCCCCCTCGGCTTTTTGCACAATTCATTTACTATCGGTGAGAGACCCAGCTCCTGAAAGGACATTATCTTAAATGGGATGGTCCTGATAGCAGCAGCTACAGCGCCCCTCTGCATAAATATATTTGCCCTGAACCTGCTTAAGCCCTTTAATCCAAATGACAGGTCAAGCTCATTCTCCTCTTCAAACTTGTGTTTCTGGGCATCTGTCAGGACACTGTAACAGAGCTGTTTTGTCTCTGCTGCAGCTAAAGGAGGGAGGGAAAGAGGCATTAATTTTCCATCAACCCTCAGTTGGGGAGGCGATCCTGTAGTTATATGAAGATCCGAAGCCCCTTTCTCAATCATCATTTGTAAAAGCTGGTATAGATTTGCCATCTCTTCCTCCTATATTTTAATCACCAAATGTAACCCTTACCACCTCTTCTACAGAGGTCATGCCATCCTTTATTTTTTGAAGGCCGCTCATCCTCAAGGTCTTCATACCCATTTTAGCAGCGGTTTTTTTAATCTCTGAAGCAGATGCGCCCTCCAGTATAAGTTCTTTTATCTCATCGCCTATGGGCATTACTTCATATATTGCAATCCTGCCCTTATAGCCTGTATCGCTGCAGTTTGTGCAGCCCTTGCCTCTATAACATACAACCTTCTCAGCCTCTTCAGGGGAAAAACCAATATCAATCAGGGACTTCACCGGAACCTTTTCAACCTCTTTGCACTGCTGGCAGACCTTTCTTATAAGGCGCTGGGCAAGGATCAAAAGCACAGAGGATGAGACGAGAAAGGGCTCAATACCCATATTTAAAAGACGATTTATAGTGCTTGGGGCATCATTAGTGTGCAACGTTGAAAGCACTAAATGACCTGTCAGCGCTGCCTTTACAGCAATCTCCGCTGTTTCATAATCACGGATCTCACCAACCATAACCACATCCGGATCCTGTCGTAGAAATGATCTCAGCGCCATAGCAAAGTTGAGGCCAATCTCATCCTTCATCTGCACCTGATTTATACCCATCAAATAATATTCCACAGGGTCCTCTGCTGTCATAATATTTACATCAATCTGGTTAATCTGATTAAGGGCAGAATAAAGGGTTGTTGTCTTACCGCTGCCTGTAGGGCCTGTCACAAGCACCATGCCATAAGGGCTGTTTATTGCATTCATGAAATCCTGAAGCGCCTTTGGTTCAAAGCCGAGTTTTGTCAGGTCAAGGGTAAGATTGCTCTTATCAAGTATCCTCATAACGACCTTTTCACCGAACAGGCATGGAAGGGTAGATACCCTCAAATCAACCTCTTTATTCTTCATGCGGAGCTTTATCCTTCCATCCTGTGGCAGCCTCCGCTCTGCTATATCAAGTTCTGCCATAATCTTGAGCCTTGAGGTCATGGCAGCGCGGAGTTTCATTGGCGGGACCATGGCCTCATACAAAATTCCATCAAGCCTATAACGGACCCTGAACTTCTTTTCATATGCCTCAACATGTATATCGCTGACACCCTTTGTAACACCATCGGCAAGTATAAAGTTTACGAGCTTAACAACCGGCGCCTCTTCAACAGCTTCCTTCAGGTCTTTTAAATCAACCTTCTCATCCCCCTCATGGACAATATCTACATCACCATCTTCAATAGCCTCCTGAAGCTTTATATCCTTTAATACTGTCTGAAGCGCATCGGTAGTATCATAATATTTATTTATTGCCGACCTTATAGAGCCTTCGGTGGATAGAACAGGCTGGACATCGTAACCTGTCATAAACTTTATATCATCAATAGCAAAGACATCAGAAGGGTCAACCATAGCAATGGTAAGGGTAGCCCCTTTTCTTGCAACAGGTATCACCTGATACTTCTGTGCCACCTCTGCTGGCAGCATCTTAATCAGGTTTAGATCCACCTCCTGCGTAGAGAGGTTCACAGCAGGTATCCCAAACTGGTGGCTAAGTAAATTCAATAACTTATCCTCAGTAACATAGCCTAATTTTACGAGGATGCTTCCTAATTTCCCACCCTCTTTTTGCTGGGTTGATAGGGCCTTTTTTAATTGCTCCTCATTAATCAGCTTGGCATTTACCAGCATATCTCCAAGTTTATTTGTAAGCATTTATCCCTTTTCCCTCGTAGTTAAAGGTTTCCACATTAATATATTCAATTCTATCAATTTTTTCCCTATTGTCAACCCCTTCTAAAAATAAGTGAATCCCTTGTTTTAAATAGTATAATTACCCATAGAACTTGTCAAAAATCAAAATGAGTAATATAATTAACTAAAAGTGTAACATTCAGGACACACTTTAGCAAGACCAAAACTACAGGAATATACCTGATATGGAACAATTTGACCAAAAAAGGCTTATTAATATCCCTATAGAGGGAGACCAGTTATTAGTAACTATTATTGATTTAATATCAGTGATTTTAAATGTAAGCCGAATCTCTCTAATGTTTTATGATGAGGAGAGGAATGAGCTTATTCTTAAGGCTGCAAAGGGGGTTAAAGGAATAAAAATTGGCTCTATCAAACAGATTGGAGATGATGTATCCGGGTGGGTAATAAGGAACAAAAAGCCCCTTTTCATTAATGATTTAAAACAGGACAGCCGTTTTAAGGAATCAGATTTCAAAAACCAGTTTAGCACAACCTCCCTCATATCTGTGCCTCTTGTATTAGAAAATAGGCTCATAGGTGTTTTAAATATCAATAATAAACAGACAGGTGATGGCTTTACAGAAAATGACCTGAACCTTCTTCAGTCCTTCACAAAGCAGATCAGCCTTGCCATTACAAATATCCTCTCATATCATGAAAAGCTGAATCTATACAAAGAAATCCTGAATGCCAAAAACCTTACCCAGACCATAATAGATGACATGCCTGACGGTCTGATTACTGTTGATGGGAATGAGAATATCATTGCCTTTAATAAGATTGCCGAGAGGATAACATCACTGAGAAAGGAAGAGGTTGTAAATAATAATTTTAAAAGATTTAAGGCATTAGACTTCATAAACAGTCTTATTGAGAATACAAAGGGGATTAGTGATCATGACAATATAAGATATATCAATCTAAAGGGTGAGTCATTCATCCTGCGGGCAAAGACATCACAACTAAAGAATTACGAACAAAATACTGTTGGCACCTTAATACTCTTCACCGATGTGACCAGATTTAAAGAGATGGCTGAAAAACTCAGGCAATCAAGGAACCTCATACTCCTCGGAGAGGCTGCAAGAAATATCGGCCATGAAATAGGCAATAAGATATCAGGCCTTGACATGTTTGCTGAATTGCTAACCCAGGAACTGCCTATTGATGACGAAAGAAGGACATATGCAAATGAATTAAAAGAAGGTATTACTGAGATGATGACCTTTTTTAAGAGATTTAAAGAGGTCTATAAAAATATTAACCTCTACCCTGCCCCTATTGATGTAAACGCTATTATAAATAAGATACTAAATAGAAATTCCGCAGCTATAAATAAAAAGGATATCATTGTAAAAAATAAACAGGATACTATTCCAATGATTGAAGGGGATGAGGCATATATTGAGAGCGCCCTGCTCAATATTATTTTGAATGCCATAGAGGCAATGGAGAATAACGGGGCATTGACTATATCAACAGCATTAAAGAAAATAAAGACAAAGGATTCTTTTATAGAGATAGGCGTCTCCGACACAGGGCATGGCATCTCTCCTGAGAATCTGGAAAAGATCTTTGTCCCTTGTTATACAACCAAGAAGGATGGAAGCGGTCTTGGCCTGACAATTACCCAGAAGATAATAGAGGCCCATAATGGTACAATGAAGGTGCAAAGCACGATTAAGAAAGGGACTACCTTTATAATACAATTACCATTAAAGCAGGAACAACTGACTCAATAACTACCCCTCACCCTACCCTCTCCCTCAAGGGGAGAGGGAACAATTTATATTCCCCTCCTATAGGGTGGAGATAAAGAGGGACCTCGCATAGTTCCCCTCCCTTGATGGGAGGGGGGAGGGGGAGGGGGAGGGTGAAATATGGATTTTCCCATGAAAAAAATATTAGTTGTAGACGATAATAATATAAACAGAAAGGCAGTGGCAATTCCACTTATAAAGTCAAACTATAAGGTAAAGGAGGCGTCTTCTGTTGAAGAGGCCTTTAACAGCCTGAACAAGGAAAGGTTTGACCTGATAATCTCAGACCTGAAGATGCCATCCGGAAAGGAAGGGATTGAGGTCTTGAAAAAGGCTAAACAGGTCAGCCCCTCAACTAATGTAATAATTATAAGCGCCTTTGGTTCAATAGACGAGGCTGTAGAGGCGATGAAAGAGGGCGCAACAGATTTTCTAAGAAAAGAAAATTTAAGAGAAGAGCTATTAATCAGGGTAGAAAAGGCGTTAGAGCATCAGGAGCTCACAAAAGAGAATGTTCTGCTCACCGAGCAGAACAGGACACTTTTAGAAACAATGGGCAAAGAGTATGGTTTCAGCAATATGATAGGCAAGAGCCAACAGATGTTAGAGATCTTTGGGCTGATAGATAAACTTGCAAAGGATGGTAATTCCACTGTGTTGATCAGTGGGGAAAGCGGTACTGGAAAGGAACTCGTTGCAAAGGCAATACATTTCAATGGGCCACGGGCAATAAAATCCTTTATTGCAATAAACTGCTCTACCCTTACAACAAATCTATTGGAAAGCGAGCTCTTTGGCCATGAAAAGGGCGCATTTACAGATGCCTATAAACAGAAGCCCGGAAAGCTTGAGCTTGCTGATAGAGGGACACTCTTTCTTGATGAAATAGGAACTATGCCAATAGAACTTCAAAGCAAACTCCTTCGTGTACTTCAGGAAAAGGAATTTACAAGGGTAGGCGGCACAGAGGATATAAAGGTTGATGTGCGAATAATTACAGCAACAAACAGCAACCTTGAAAAGGATATTAGTGAAGGCAGGTTCAGGGAAGACCTCTTTTACAGATTAAATGTCTTTCCCATCTTTCTCCCTCCATTAAGAGAGAGGAGAGAGGATATCCCTCTTTTGGCAGAACACTTTCTTTCCAAATATAACAAAGAAAAAAACAAGAATATTAAAATTGGGAATAAGGCGCTGAGGTTGTTTCAGCAGGCAGAATGGAAAGGAAACATAAGGGAGCTTGAGAATGTTATAGAGAGGCTTGTACTCGTTGCAGATAAAGAGATGATTGAGGCCGATGACCTGATAAAATATAATATCATCAGCACGCAATATAATATATCATCTCATGATATGGATCTTCCTCTAAAGTCTATCCTTAAAAATCTTTCCAAGGAGTATGAAAAGGAGCTTATTCAAAAAACCCTCCAAAAGAATAATGGCAATATCTCAAGGGCTGCAAAAGAACTCGGTATTGCCCGGGAAACCCTCCATAGAAAGATAAAGGCGTTGAATATTACAAAGCAATCAATCTTTTAATCACAGCCCTGTGATTTTCTCATCACACTCAAAACCTTTTACAACCTTTTGAAATTATAAGACTTTTTTCCTCTGAATAGAATCAGCCCGCTTTTTGTGACTGTTACATCACACTTTTCTCTTCTTTATAATAACTCTCTGGTTTAACAATCTCTATATCTTATTGATTTTACAAGTCTTTTTTGCAAACCCCCAAAAACCTGAAACTGGCAGACCCTTCGCAATATCTTCTTGTCAGAACGCAGGAGGATAGAAAGATGAAAAGAATCTTACTTGTAGAAAATAATCCGAGACTCAGAAAGGGGATAAGGAATCTCCTTGAAAAGAGAGGGTTCATTATTATTGAGGTTCAGGATTTTGAAAAAACCTTAGAGCTATCACAAATCAATCAATGGCTGAATGTCAGTAATGTTGCAATTATCAGCCTTGAAATACCTGAGATTCTTCGCAGCAACCTTCTTTCTGCATTAAAAAACTTTAACCATCACAACATCCTGCCGATCTTCACAACCACTGAGGATGATTTAGAGGTAATCAAAAAGGTCAACGGTTTAAATGGACTTGATGTTATGGAAAAGCCCTTTAGTTTCAAAGAGGTAATAGAGAGGATTGAATCATATTTTAGAAACCATGAAGTCTCCATGTAACTAAGGAGAAGGAGGAATAAAATGAAAAGGTCAGGATTAAAGAATCATAGTGTAAAAGCGGAAATATTTGAATCATCAATGTTAAAGGGTTTAATCAGCTTACTCCTTTTAACAGTTATAATCCTTTTAACACCAAAACATGCCTACCCTTTTGATTATCTAAAATTTGCACTTGGGGTCGGCAGCGGTTATGTGATCCATGAGGCAGCCCATCAGGCAGTAGCAGAGGTCAATGGCACGCCATTTAAGTGGCAGAAGGGTTTTGGAAGCACATGGGTTACATCAAATAATACAAGCGATAGCGAAAGATATGAGCTCTCCTCTGCCGGGTTAGGGTCACAGGTATTATCATCAGAGATAATCTTAAACAGCAAGAGCATCCCAAAGGACAGTGAGTATGTAATCGGCATACTTGCATTTAATGTTGTAAATGCGCTTTTGTATGTGGTTAGTGATGGGGTTATGAACCCGCATGACAATTATGGTGATATAGAGATGATGGACAAGGCAGGCCTTGACAGGGATTATGTTGGAACATTCTTAGTAGTTCATTCTCTATATACCATATACAGGGCTTATTACAAAACCGATATCCCTGCATATATGACAATGAGCAAGAACGAAATCAAGATCGGGGTAACAATATTAAAGTGGTAAGTAGTAGGGACATGCCATGGCATGTCCCTACATTTATGAGGTAAAGGGAGTAATTTATGGTACAAGCAGTGTGGGTAATTCAGACATTGCTGAAACACGATGGGAGACGCTTCCAAGCCAGAGTTCATGAAGGCGGTCTTTACCAGTAGTCCCCATAATAATCATACTTGCCTTTACATCCCTTGCTATCCTTATAATCTCCAATGTGGTTCTGCCAGCCCCAAGATGAGACTCTGCAGATATACCAGCAGATTTTAATCGCTCACAATATTTCTCAAGCCTTTCCTTGCTCTCCTTTTCTATGCGATGCAATTCTGATTTATCAATGGCCTTTGCAATTTTAACACCGATGGTATGACATACGAATGCCTTTTCAACAAGACCGTTAAGTGAGATAAGTAAGTTTAATGCCCTTTCCGACGGTTCTGACCAATCTGTTGCGAGGATGGGCCTTTTAAATATATCTTTATTTATTTGGGTTACAATCTCACCATCCCGTTCAAACTGAACCATGTATTTGCTAACCAAAGTGGGGATTTTACTCCTTGTTATAACCTGAAGTGTATTAGAGCCAATAAAATGCCCGTCATGGCCTATTTTTTTCTCCCTGCCAACTATTATAAGATCAACCTTTTCCTTTTCTGCTGTATTTAATATGCTTGGAACAGGGTCGCCAACTTCTATTATTATCTTACTATCTATACCCTTTGCAGATAAAGACTTTTGCCAATCCTCAAACCTTATCCTCGCCTCTTCCCTGATCCTTTCCTCTTCTTGCTTGAGATAACCTCCATAAGGCACAAAGCTTATTTCCTCTCTCGGTATTACATAATAAAGTACAACCTCCTTAAGGCCTACTTCTTTTAATACAAGTAAAGACTCAAGGGAGTCAAAGGCGAGCTCTCTGAATTTTGTAGGAAACAATATCTTTTCTATCTTCATGACTTTTCTCCTTTTACCTTAAAAGAAAATGAGTGTTATCAATATAAAAACTGGCATCAATATTGGCAATGAATATTTTATCATATACCCGAAAAA
>CAKKST010000136.1 GCA_919903585.1 Nitrospiria bacterium
AGTAAGGTGATGTTGAAAAAGCAAAAGATTGATCCTTTGCTCATTTTTATTGTCTGTCTCGCAGTTATTAGTTACGGAAGGATATATTTTTTATATGATATTGTTTGGGACGATAACTGTTGGCTTATGGCTGCTTATACAAGCGGCAATCTTGAGCAATTTCTTAATACAGGTTTTTATGAGTTAAGAAGGGTGCCAATGGGCACCTTTTTGTATTATTTGCTTAGTCTCCATAAGACGACAAACCATGCTTATCTGATATGGCACGCTATAAACATAATCGTTCAGGTTTTAACCCCGCTTTTTCTTTATCTTTTTCTTAAAAATCTTTTCAAAGAAAGGCAGGCGCTTTCTTTTTTTATTGCTGTAAGCTTCATAACTTTCCCACTTGATTATACATTGCCTTATTTAGCAGTTATGAGCTACAGGATAGCTATAATGCTGACGCTAATATCGCTCTATCTTACAGTAAAAGCCTTCGCAAAAGATAATCCTAAATATCTTTTATTTCTAATAGCCCTTTTGATAGCCGGCGTTTCTTACTATATTTTTATGGAGGCGTCTGTTGTTTTTGAACCAGCGAGGTTATTTATAATAGGATATGTTTTTTATAAAAAGGGCACAGAACGTGAGCTTTTGGTAAAGAAGGCTGTTATCTACTGGCTCCCCTTTTTTATATTATGTATTCCCTTAGTATTATACAAGTTAATAGTAAAGCCATATGGAATTTATGAGGGTGTTTATAAAGCGGACTTTTTTTTCTTTTTAAAATGGGGAGAACACAAAAAGATTATAAAAATATTACTATTACATCAGTGGAAAGTTTTGTTAAGATATCTTAGCGATGTAAAGATTTTATCAATAGTATTAAGTGTGTTTTCAGTTATTTTCAGTTTTCTCATGTTAAAGAAGATATTTACAATATTTAAAATAGAAAAAGAAACAGACAGCGCAGCTTTTACAGCTACGAAGGAAGGGGGTCCTAAAGATAAATTAAGATTTTCTATAATCGTATTAATTATGGGTATAATTTGTTTGATTCCACAGGTTCTATTAATTGAATTTGCCGGGAGGGAGACAGGTTATGGTATGAATAGCAGCCATTTTATTCCTTTGCAAATTGGGTATTCAATTATTATAGGACTTTTTTTGTACCATCTGTATATATTTTGGAATTTATATATAAGCAAGAGCTGGTTAAATTTGATATTAAGTCTTATACTTGGCGCTGGTGTATTTTTTAATAATCTGAATCTGGATACATACCTAAAATCATGGGAAAAACAGTTGAAGTTCTGGCAGGCATTTACAGACCGTTTTCCCAGCCTTCCGGAAAAGGCAGTCTTTATGATGGATGTTAGTGATCATTATTTTTTTGATGCTACGGATTTGGACAATTCATATGATCTGGAATTTATTTTGAATTTGTTATATGCTAATTCAGACAAGCCAGAAGATTTTCGCAGATATAAGGTCTTAGCGCTTGAGGAATTCAAGCCTGAAATGGCAGATAGATTCAGGTGCAATCAGGTAAATGAAGAGAGACTTGAAAGGGTGACACATTTTGGAAAAGACGCCCTGAATCCCTGCGAGTTCATTATAGTTTATTATCGTGACGGCAAGCTTATGGTAAACAGAGAAATTAAGAAGATGTTTCCTGATATACCGTACAGAGAATGGTTAAACAGTGATTTTCCTGTGCTGCCTGATAAGCCTGTTGCCTACCCATTAAGATATAAGCTTAATGGATTCTTAGATGATAATGCTTTATAATAAAGGAATGAGATTATGGAAAAGAAACACATACTATTCTTTGTAGACCATAAATGGAGGGATTTGCCAAACAGCGTTTACTTAAAACTTCTTCTTGAAAAAAAGGGATATAAGGTTACTATTGCAAGGAATGGATTTGAATCTATTGTATTGCCGGTTATCCAGCCTGATGCGGTTATCTTTAATCATGTTTATGAGGATAAGAGGGTAAGATTAATTAGAAGATTCATTAGTAATGGCTTAAAGGTAATAATCCTTCCTACA
>CAKKST010000137.1 GCA_919903585.1 Nitrospiria bacterium
TTATCAGGGTAAATTTAAAAGTAGATGTGCAAATTCAGGGTGTAAGACAGGCGCTGATTACAGGGGACTTTTTTATAAATCCTTCAAGATTTATTTTTGATTTAGAAGCAGCCTTAAAAGATGCGCCTGCTGAGAGTGTAATAGCTATTGCAGAAAGATTCATTGATGAAAAGAAGCCTGAGATATTAGGGCTTAACAGTGATGATTTTACAGAGGCAATCAGGCTTGCACTCAACAAATCAGAATATGCAAAATCAGGTATAACAATAAAAGATGCAAATGCACTCTTTTTGATCCATAAGTCCTTAGATGAGGTCTTGGACGATGCAGGCGCCCTGCTTCTTCCATACTGCGCAAAGCCAGTAAATTGCGAATACAGGAACATTGATGGATGCAGTAAGTGTGGCCTTTGCAGTGTAGGCGATGCATACAGGATGGCAGAGGAAAGAGGCCTGATACCGATTTCAATCAACAACTACGAGCATTTAAGGGAAACATTACATTCATTAAAGGAAAAGGGTGTTAAGTCCTACATTGGCTGTTGCTGCGAGGCATTCTTTATTAAAAGGAATGAGGCCTTTATGGGGGCAGGCCTTCCGGGGCTGCTTATTGATATTGAAAGCACCACCTGCTATGATTTAAATAAAGAGAACGAGGCATATATAGGAAGATTTCAGGAGAAGACAAAGCTAAAAATAGACCTGTTAAAAAAATTGCTTGAGGTGAGGTGCAGGTTATAAGCAGAAACCACTAACAGTATTCTACGCCCTTACTAACTGATTCGGTGGTGGAAGAAAATCTTTAATGACTTCAAAAGGCTGCTGCCGCTATTACCGGGCCGACTGTATTTATCATGTCAGGCAATTTATTTATTTTTTTGTAAAATGTATAGACCAAATCCTCATTCTACTCATTCTACTCTTTAATTTCCAGTATAATTTCCTGTAATAATTCAGGTTTAAGGAAGAGTGTTGTTTTTGTTGGAATTTCATTAAGTAACTCTACAACTTCTTTTGGTGTTTTTATCTTCTTACGAATTGCCCTTAAAATTATACCAATGGTTCCATGCACTTTGTAACCAAGCTCTTCGCCTGCCAGCCGTGCTGCTGCATCATCAGTGAGAAAAATAGCCTCAGGGTTTTCTTGAATTAAAGATAAAGACTCCAGTTCACCTTTATCAAGTAAAAGGGCTTTAGATAGAACTAATAATTTTGGTTCCGGGTGTGAGACTACATCTATAGTTTTGAAGATAATACGAGGATGCTGCAATGCATTAAATCTGTGTTTCTCAACTTCCCTTTGAACTGCTTTAGGAATGAGCAAAGAATGAAAATTTGATAAGAGGTCTAAGCAGTTTAATTCATCAAGATGAATAATTGGTCCTGCATCGCAAACAGCAACTATCTTACTGTCACTCTTTGCCATGCAGCCCCCATTGGACATCTTCCCGGATAAACTTTTCCATCAATTCAACTTTATGGATATCCAGAAAACGCCGCAGGGCCTCTAAAACAATATCATCTTCATTTTTAAACCAGCCTTTTTCCACAAGCAATTTTACCTCTTCATATACCTTGTCTGGTAATTCAGTACATATTGCCTTCATAAAGCCTCCATATAATTTTATAGGAATTACCCTAAAATTGCCTAAACCCTTTGACTCTTTTTCTAAACCATTATTATCCTATCACAAATCACTATATTTGTCATTACCCAAGGGGAATTTGATAATATATCATATTTTATGTTGGGAGGGGCACACTTCCTGCAGGTGTCCGAAGATTTTTAACGCCCGGCGTGAGCGACGCCGCCACAAAACCTGACCGCGAAGCGCCGCGCTGTCACTGGCGTCCGCTCCGCACCACAGTTAGTTACCGTTTAAGGCTTACTTCCTACCTGGAAGCTCGCAGGCGAGCGCCTCGTTTTTGAATCCGACCTTCGCCCAGAAAATAAGACCTGGACAAATTCCGGTGATGCCCGCAAAGGTAAGAAACGCAGGGGGGAGGTAAAGCACCCAATGAACCTTATTGAAGCCAGTGAGCCAGATACCGAGCACCATTATTGCAGCGATTGAAAGAACGGTCATTCGCATAGCATTCATCATAACACCTCCTTTCTTTTATCTTATTGTAACGAATGTAGTAATGCTATAAGATTACTAACAGGCTGTCAAGAAATTTTGCTAAAACCTCTCTGGCATTGAAATTCAGGCACGAAATGCAGTATAATCTTCCCATCTTGTATGAATAAGAAAGCTCAAGATAGATGCGATATATTAATCATTGGTGGAGGACCCGCTGGTGCATCTGCTGTATTAAAGGCTGCGCAGGAAGGGGCAAGGGTTATACTGATTGAGCAGAAGAAAGAGATAGGCGTTCCTGTTCAGTGTGCAGAGTACATACCAATACAGCTTACAACAACCATTGGTTTGCGGGATGACCTGCTGATACAAGAGATACATGCCATGCGCACCTATCTCCCTGATGGCGAGGTGGTGGTTACAGAATCACTTGGCTATATAACAGACAGGGACAGGTTTGACCAGTATCTTGCTGAGAAGGCAGAGGCAGCTGGTGCAGAAATAAGAAAAAATTGTAAGGCAATAGGGTTTGATGGTAAAAGGGTAGAGGTAGATGAAAATGGGAATAGATATCATCTGGAGCCTAAAATCATTATTGGCGCAGATGGGCCTAAGTCCACAGTAGGCAGATGGATTGGCGCAGAGAACAAGGAGTTTGTTTCTGCAAAACAGTATATAATGCCATTGATATTGGAAATGGATTATACAGAGGTCTATTTCAGGGATTATATCTACGGAGGTTATGGCTGGGTATTTCCAAAGGGCAATAAGGCGAATGTTGGAATAGGTGTGGATATAAAAACTAAATTGGAGCCGTCAGAGATATTAAATATGTTTGTTGATGAGCTGGTTAGGCTTGGCAAGATAGAAGAAAAGATTCTAAATGAAACAGGCGGCCTGATACCAGTTGGAGGCATTATTGGGTTGAGAAAAAATAATATATTATTGTGCGGTGATGCAGCAGGTCAGTGCAATCCGATTACTGGCGCTGGTATTTCAAATGCCGTGCTTTGCGGCAGTTTGGCAGGGGAGATTTCAGCAAAGGCAGTGATTGGTGATAACCTTGATATACTTTCAGAATATGATGATGCTGTAGAAGAGCTTCTTGCTCATTCTATAAATCATGCAGTTGAAAAGAGAAGGCATCTACAACAACACTGGGGTAGAGATACATTATCAGAGGCATTAAAAGAATGCTGGATCGCCTTTGAGGGATATTATGGAGAAAATAAACATGGAGGTTCAGAAATTGAATTGGAGCTGCAGTAAGGAATCTCCTGAATACCTGCAGGTGAGCCTTGCTGCTGCAATGACACTCGGATTTTCAGCTAATACTTTTTACCGCAATGCCTTTCCACGCTGCATAAATCTTCTTTTAAGTTATGATGACGGCTGTTATGCGAGATGCGCATATTGCGGCCTAAGTAATACTTCACCCCCCTTTACTAAAGGGGGGGAGGGGGGATTATTAGGCGAAAAAAGCTTTATCCGTGTGGAATGGCCAAGATATTCTTTAAAAGAAATTATTAATAGAAGCAAGCTGCGAATGGATGCCATTGAAAGATTCTGCGTATCCATGATTATGAATCACAGGGCAGTTGATGATACTGTTGCAGTAATTAAAGAAATAAAATTAGAGATAGATACTGATATCTCTGTGTTAAGTAATCCGTCCTCTATGGATGATATTGATATCCAGAGATTTAAGGATGCAGGCGCTGACAGGTTTACTGTTGCCATTGATTGCGCAACAGAGGAGATTTTTGATAAATACAGGGGCAAGGATATTAATGGGCCTCACAAATGGGATAGATACTGGAAAATACTTAAAAAGGCAAGACCAATATTTGGAGAAGGGAATATTGGCTGTCATCTGATTGTCGGGCTTGGCGAGACTGAAAAAGAAATGATAAAGGCAATACAGTGGATGCATGATATGGGTGGTACAACACACCTTTTTTCATTCTATCAGGAAGCTGGTTCGTTATTGGAAAATCACCCCCAATGTCCTGTGAGTCAGTTCAGGCGCATACAGCTTGCGAGGTACACAATAGATTTTGATTATGCAAGGATTGATGGTATGGGTTTTGATGAGAAGGAAAGGGTAGCAGATTTTGGTGTTTCAGATGATGTTTTGAATCAGTTTGTTGAATCTGGCATACCCTTTCAGACGAGCGGCTGTCCTGGTAAGAACAAAAGGATTGCTTGCTGCAACCGTCCTTTTGGAGACAGCAGGCCAAGTGATATAAGAAGCTATCCGATCAGGCTTGAGCAAGGGGATGTTGAGAAGGTGAGAAGAGAATTATTAGCTTATAGTTTATAAGAATTGCAGATTTATTTTGTTTATACTATACTAAACTTTATTGCCTTTGTCTTAACCCTCTCCCCGTTGGGGAGAGGGAAGGGTGAGGGGTAAAAGGGGAGGCATTATGTTATGAGCGAATTAAAAAACAAAATTGCCCTTATCACAGGCGCAAGCAGGGGAATAGGTAAGGCTATTGCCTTGACGCTTGCAAAAGAGGGGATAAATCTTTCTCTGGCATCAAGGGATAAAAAATCGCTTGATGAGGCTGCTGATGAAATCAGAAAACATAGCGGTGTAAAGGTATTGGCGGTGCCGACAGATGTTACAAAACAGGATAATTTAGAGAATCTTGTTGATAAGACGATAAAGGAATTTGGCAAGATAGATATCCTTATTAATAATGCAGGCATATCAAGCCAGCATCCGTTCCACAAACAGCCCTTGGATGATATAGAGAAATTAATGCGCACAAATTTCTTTGGATATGTTATGTGCACACGGCTTGTTATCCCTCACATGGTAAAAAACAATGGCGGCGCAATAATCAGTATTGTCTCAGGTTCAACACTTGTTGACCCTCCACCAAGGAATTTTATTGTCTATACATCACTCAAATGGGCGCTCCGCGCCTTTACAAAGGGCCTCTTCTGGGAGATGCGGGATTTAGGAATCAAGGTTACATCTATTCTACCTGGTGTGACTGATACTGCCTTAACTGGTTCGCTTGATAAAGCTACCATAGAGCCATCACGGCTCATGACAACAGAGGCAATAGAAAAGGCCGTTCTCTTTGCCTTGACTGTTCCTGCAAATGTCTGCCCATTAGAAATTTCTGTAATCAATCAGCAGACACCATGGAAGGCGCCGATTATTCCATATCAGCAGCAGCATCCGAAGTAAATTTAGGCTAAATCTGGATTGCAAAGTTTTGTAGTGTGAAAATTATATTTTTCCTTGACAGAACCGAGAAATGGTAGTATGCTTATAATTACATAGTTTCTAAATATTGAAACTATAGGGAGTATGTTTTATGGATATGGATGAAAGGGTATATGAGCTTCATGCTGATATCTGCCAGAT
>CAKKST010000138.1 GCA_919903585.1 Nitrospiria bacterium
ATCAGATAACCGGGGCTGGCATAGCGAGGACATTTCAGAATATCAGGCTCTTTGCAGAGATGACAGTAATGGAGAATGTATTAATCGGCGCACAGTGCAGGCACAGGACAAATGTCCTCTCAGCAATCTTAAATGACAAAAGGACAAGGGATGAGGAGATGGCAATATCCAAAAGCGCTGTTCATTATCTGAAATTTACAGGCCTTGCCAAATATGCAAACCATCTCTCGCGCCATCTATCCTACGGTGATCAGCGAAGGCTTGAGCTTGCACGGGCGCTTGCAACTGGGCCTGAGCTATTATTGCTTGATGAGCCTGCCGCTGGCATGAACCCCTCTGAGACGGGGGGCCTGATGGAGCTGATTAAAAGGATTCAAAGTGAAGGCATCACTATCCTTTTAATAGAGCATGATATGCGAATGGTAATGAATATTGCTGATACTGTTATAGTCCTTGATCATGGCGTTAAGATTGCTGAGGGAAGCCCTGCAGAGGTTCGTAAAAATAAAAAGGTGATTGAGGCATATCTTGGAAAAAAATACAGCGCTGCTTAGTTTAAAGGGCATCCATACATCCTATGGCATCATTGAAATACTAAAGGGCATCTCCCTTGAAATCAGGGAGGGAGAAATCGCCTGCCTTCTTGGGGCAAATGGCGCAGGAAAGTCTACAACACTACTGACCATATGCGGTGTAAACAGGCCGACAGAAGGAAGCATAAAGCTCTCTGGTAAGATGACAAACGGCCTTCCTCCGCATGAAATTGTAAAAAAGGGCATATCCCTCGTCCATGAGGGAAGGAGGATATTCCCAAGGCTCAGTGTTTATGAAAATCTCCTCATGGGCGCCTTTACGCGAAATGATAAGGAAGGGATTGGGGCGGATATGGAAAATGTCTATGGGCTTTTCCCAATACTGAAAGAGAGGGGTAATCAGTCGGGCGGAACGTTGAGCGGCGGAGAGCAGCAGATGCTTGCTATAGCGAGGGCGCTCATGTCAAGGCCAAGACTGCTTTTGCTTGATGAGCCGTCCCTCGGCCTTGCGCCGATAATGGTTGAGAAGATATTTAAAATAATAAAAGAGATAAACCAGAAGGGGACAACTATCTTTCTGGTAGAGCAGAATGCAGGACTTGCCCTTGAGATAGCAGACTACGGCTATATAATGGAGACAGGAAGAATCGCAATGGCAGACAAGGCAGAGAAGCTGCTTAAAAACAAAAAGGTAAAAGAGATATATTTAGGAGGATAAAGAAGATAACAAGATTACACAGATAAGATAGGCAGTTTTAATCTGTGTAATCGTATTTCTAAAATCTGTGTAATCAATTTTTCATTGGAGGATCCATGCACAAATTTGACCCAAAAAAGATTGACATACTTATCAGCGAAGAAAGAAAAAAGGAGCTTGACCCTTCAAAATATCTGAAAGAGAAGGGGCTGAAAAAGGGCATGGCCTTTGCTGACATTGGCTGTGGCCCGGGATTTTTTGTATTTCCTGCATCAGAGATTGTCGGCAAAACAGGAAGGGTCTATGCCTTAGATACACAGCAGGAGATGCTGAATGAGCTGAAAAAGAGAAGACCTTCAGAAAATATTATCATCTTAAAATCAGAAGAAACTGAATTACCTGTTCAGGATAAAGCAGTTGATATAGCAATCATGGTCTTTGTCCTGCATGAGGTGCATCATCCAGTAGATTTTTTAAAAGAGGTGAAGAGGATTTTAAAACCTTCTGGTAGGCTGATTGTTATTGACTGGGAAAAGAAGGTAGAGGAAAAGGGTCCGCCTTTTGAAGAGAGGATTCCAAAAGAAAAGGCAGAGACGCTCTTTCAGGAGGCCGGCTTTGAGATAATAGGGAAGGGGAATCTCAACCCCTCACACTACGAGGTAGCAGGGAAAAAGGGATAAGGGTCTTTAGCTTTTTCACAAAACTGCTGTATGTCTCATCGCCCCTTAAGACCTTATAGTAGAACTCAACGATTTTTTTGTTGGTCTTGATAACGCCAAACCAGAAGCGGGGCAGATGATATATGATATTTGCGGCCTTCCATGCAAGCCTGAATTCAGATATGAGCTCCTTATCTATCTTATCTTTGTAGTCTGAGAGTTCAGAAATATTGTTAAGCGCTTTATATATCGTCTCGCCTGCTAAATGGCCGCTCATTATGGCATAATAAATACCCTCGCCAACAAGCGGATCAACAAGGCCTGCTGCATCCCCTGCAAGGATGGTATTCCTGCCAACTATATCTGGCGCATTTGCTCCTATCTGCGTTGGGAGCCGAAAGGCGCAGACCTTCTTTATACTTGCATCCTTTAAGAATGGCCTCTTTTTAATAAACTCGGCAAAATGTTCTTTGAGATTTATCGGGCTATTATTTTTACCGGTCTTTACACTGGCAACACCTACGGAAAGATAACCATTCTTTGGGAAGACCCAGCCATAACCGTATGGTATGGCGCCGATATCTATCTCTGCCAGATCAGACAGTTCTTCGGGATACCTGACTTTTACATCTGCATCTATGGTTAAAAAGAACTTCCTGTCCTTTGCAAGACCCAGCTCCTTTGCAACTATGCTGTTGACGCCATCAGCCCCTATTAAATATCTCCCCGTGTATTCATCTTTTGAGGATGATACCCTGACGCTATCTTCTGTCTCCTCCACCTTCAACACCCGCTCACCCTCAACTACCTTTGCACCTGCACCCTTTGCCTTTTTTACAAGATAGGCGTCAAACTCCTTACGACTTACCATGTAGCCGACAGGGCTGCTGTCATCTCTAAACTCTATTTTTCCT
Source organism: Nitrospiria bacterium (assembly GCA_919903585.1). Classification (GTDB taxonomy): domain Bacteria; phylum Nitrospirota; class CAKKRA01; order 9FT-COMBO-42-15; family 9FT-COMBO-42-15; genus JACPZJ01. The sequence continues at coordinate 2,804 of CAKKST010000138.1, forward strand.
TTGCCCTTAAAGCTAAAGACAGCGCCATTTACAGTCTTATCAACAACTGATTTAAAATCCGCATCAAGGAATCTTTCTGTCTTGGAAGATACACACCCGCCGCAAGGTTTGTGGCGCGGAAATTTTTCCCTGTCCAGCGCAAGCACAGAGAGCCCCTTCCTTGCAAGATAATATGCCGCGGAAGAGCCTGCCGGCCCAAGGCCGGCTATTATGCAGTCGTAGGTCATAATTTCTATGCAGCTTTTTCCTTTATCTCTATCTTCAGTTTTTCAAAGCTGAAGATATGGCCGAAGCCGCAGAATTTTTTACATCTATATTCAAAAATACCAACCTTATCTGCAACAAATTCAACAGTGGTGACCTTGTCCTTCTCTATTAGCTGCCTCTTCTGGCCAAAATTAGATATTTCAATTCCATGAGTTGTATCTTCACTTTTTATTTTAAGAACAACCTTGTCCCCTTTATTCACAGTAATCTGTGAAGGTTCAAAGGCATATTTCTTTGCAGTAATCTCAAAGACCTTTGCCTCAGGGGTCTCTGTCTGCGTAAATACCGGCAAAGCAAATGCAAGCATTGCAACTACTAAGATAGCTGATACAACAAGTAATCTTTTCATAATAATTGCCTCCTTTGTTTAAGTTTAAGAGTTGCGGAGTTATAGAGTTTTGGAGTTCTTTTACTATAGAACTCCTCAATTCCTTAACTATTTAACTCCTTAGTTGTGTATTGCCTTTTTCTTTAAACCGCCTTTTGCTGAAACAGGGGGTTCCAGCTTTTTAAGATAAAGGTAAAGTGCAAGGGCGGCAATAAAGATTACCACGCTGATACTCTGTGCAGTGGAGATATAGCCGCCGATTGTAAGCTGATCGCCCCTGAATCCCTCCACAATGAATCTTGCTATCCCATAGGCCATTCCGTATATAAGAAAGAGCTGGCCGTTGAATTTTATCTTTTTTCTCAGGGCAAATACAAGGGCAAATATGCAAAGATCAAGAATAAGTTCATAAAGCTGTGTTGGATGCAGCGGTATGCCGAGCGGCGCAGCAGCATCTGGATTGGTAAATGTAATCGCCCAGGGCAGGTTTGTCGGCTTGCCGTAGCTGCAGCCATTGAGTGTGCAGGCGCCTCGGCCAATTGCCTGACCGAGTATAACCGATGGCGCGAGTGTGTCTGCAAAGAACCAGAAGGAGAGCTTATGTTTTTTAGTAAACCATATTGCAGTCAAAACCCCGGCAATCAGACCGCCGTGTATTGCAAGGCCGCCTTTCCAGATGGCAAATATCTCAAGGGGATTTTTTATAAAATATGCGGGGTCAAAGAAAAGCACATAGTATATCCTTGAGCCGATAATGGCTGCGAGTACCGCATAAAAGACAAAGTCATAAACAAGCTCAGGATTCAGCCCCCTCCTCTTTGCCTCTCTGGCGCCGAGGATAGTGCCCGCAATAGAGGCAATGGCAATCATTACGCCATATGCCCTTATCTCCATGCCGAATAGCCTAAATAAAATAGGATACATTACTCCTCAGCCTTTAGTGTAACAAAGAGGGTGCTATCACCCCTCCTGATCAGAAGCAGGACGGTCTCACCTGTTTTCTTCTTGTTTATTATCTTTTCATAATCCTCAAGCCTCTTTATTTGAATCCTGTCTATCTCTAATATTATATCCCCCTTGCGGATATTGGCATCAAAGGAAGGACTTCCCCTTTCTACCTCAACAACTATAATACCCTCTGCCTTTTCCATATCAAGCTGTTTCGCAAGCTCAGGGGTTATCTCCTGTACGCGCATCCCGAGTTTCTGCTTCATCTCAGCCTGCTGCTCAACAGCAGCCTCCTTTTCCTCCAGCTTGCCTATCTTTACAGTAATAATCTTCTCTGCGCCTTCCCTGATAACCTTGACCTTCACCTCTTTGCCGACAGGTGTATTGGCAACCACTGCAGGAAGGTCCTTCATCTTTTTTATCTTATTGCCGTTAAATTCAGCAACCACATCGCCCCTCTTAATACCTGCGGTCTCCGCAGGGCCGCCGGCAATCACATCACCTACCAACGCGCCGTCTTCACTTTTCAGATTCAGCGACTTTGCAAGCTCCTTTGTAATCTCCTGTATCATTACGCCAAGCCAGCCCCTTGTTATCTTCCCCTCTTTCTCAAGCTGCGGGAGGAGGTTCTTGACAACATTTATAGGTATGGCAAAGCCGATGCCCTGACCAGAGGCAGTGATGGCTGTGTTTATTCCAACGACCTCGCCCTTCATATTAAAGAGCGGCCCGCCGCTGTTTCCGGGATTTATTGATGCATCGGTCTGGATAAAATCATCATAAGGCCCTGCGCCAATAACCCTGCCCTTTGCGCTTACAATCCCTGCTGTAACTGTGTGGCCGAGGCCAAAGGGGTTGCCGATTGCCATCACCCATTCCCCTATCTCAAGCTTATCTGAGTCACCGAGATCTGCAAGAGGGAGTTCGCCTTTATCCTCAATCTTCAAAAGGGCAATATCTACCTTCTTGTCCTTGCCTATCACCTTTGCCTTGAATTCCCTCTCATCATTAAGCCTTATTACTATCTCTTCTGCATTTTCTATTACATGAAAGTTGGTAAGTATCAGGCCGTCCTTTCTGATGATAAAACCTGAGCCAAGGCTCTGGGTCTTGAAGTCTCTCGGAGGCATCTCGCCAAAAAAATCGTCCCAGTAATCCCTATAATCCTTATCCTGAGGGCTGCGGCCGTGTGGATCGCGATCCTTTGGCCCCTTCTTCCAGCCCTTTATAACCTGTGTGGTGCTGATATTCACCACTGCCGGGTTCTCTTTTTTTATTAATTCAACAAAGGAGGGCAGGGGACGCTGCTCCTGTGCCTTTGGATTTGCTGCGCTATAGCCTGCATCTGAGAAAACGAAGGCTGATAGAAGTAAAGCTAAAAACAAAAATAAAAATCTTTTTTTAATCATCTATATTCTCCTGTCATTTGTAGTAGGGGCAAACGGCCGTTCGCCCCTACAGATTTATTGTTCTTTGCCATATTTTTACTAAATATAGACATCCCATCCAATGCCAAATTTATACAGATAAAAGGTAATGAGGGAGAGAGAATTTGTATAAATTAATATTCCGAGAAACACTAAAAGCAGGCCGCTTGCAATGGTAATTATCCTGATGTATTTATGGAATTTCTTAAAATAGGATAAAAAGGAATTTATAGCCAATGCTGAGATAAAGAGCGGCAGCGCAAGCCCTATTGAATATATTGTAAGAAGCTTTATTCCAGTAGCAACAGAGCCTGATGTGCTGGCATACAATAGTATTGAGCCGA
>CAKKST010000139.1 GCA_919903585.1 Nitrospiria bacterium
CCATATCCTTTATGCAGATTGTATCAGCGCCCATATCCTCAAGCCTCTTTGCCATATCAACAAAAAGGCCATTATTGTGCGCAGGGCTTAAGGTGTAGCAGAATGATGCCTCCACCTTGCCGCCATATTTTATAGTTGCCTTGATGGCAGTCTCCATATTTCTGAAATCATTCAGGGCGTCAAATATCCGCATGATATTTATGCCGTTTGCTACTGCCCTCTCAACAAACTTCTCAACCACATCATCCGCATAATGGCGGTACCCAACTATATTCTGTCCGCGAAGAAGCATCTGAAATGGCGTATTGGGCATCAGCTTTTTCAGCTCCCTTATCCTCTCCCATGGATCCTCGTGGAGGAACCTTAAAGCGCTATCAAAGGTAGCGCCGCCCCACATCTCCACAGACCAGTACCCGGCCTTTTCAATCTTTTCAGCAATAGGAAGCATATCCTTAGTCTTCAGCCTTGTGGCAAGAAGGGATTGATGCGCATCCCTCAAGGTTGTATCCATTATCATTATTTTTTTCTTTGTTGTTTTATCTTTCATTTAAAAATTACCTTCCACCCTCCCCCTCACCCCCTCCCATCAAGGGAGGGGGAGTCTCTCTTTAATTCCCTCTCCCCTTGCGGGAGAGGGTTAGGGAGAGGGGTATTTTTACCTTTCTTTATAACCCCGAATGTGCCACAATGGCAGCAGATATTGCAAGGACCAAGTCCTTTGGATCATGCTCATCCTGATATACAAGCTCGTCTATCTTCTGGTCAATATAGTTTGTATTAAACTCTCCCCTTCTGAAATGCTCATCAAGCATTATCCTTTTATAAAAGGGTATGGTTGTCTTCACGCCGCGTATGACATATTCATCAAGGCACCTGTACATCCTGTCCACTGCCTCTTCCCATGTCCTCCCCCTTACAGTAAGCTTTGCGAGCATGGAATCATAATATCTCGGTATATTATATCCAACATAAACATTCCCGTCTATACGCACACCCACCCCGCCTGGCGAATAGTATGCAGTAACCCTGCCTGTTGTTGGAACAAAGCTGTTTCTTGGGTCCTCGGCATTTATCCTGCATTCTATAGCATAGCCTCTTATTGATACCTCTTCCTGTTTTATATTCAGCCTTTCGCCTGCTGCGATCTTTATCATCTCACGGACAATGTCTATACCTGTTACTTCTTCTGTCACAGTATGCTCAACCTGTATCCTCGTATTCATCTCAAGAAAATAATAGTTTTTATTTTTATCAAGCAAAAATTCCACTGTCCCCACATTATTATAATTTGCTGCCTTGGAGACAGCAACTGCAACAGCGCCCATCTCTGCGCGCAGTTTTTCATCAAGCAGAAGCGACGGCGCTATCTCAACCAGCTTCTGATGCCTCCTCTGTATTGAGCAGTCCCTTTCACCGAGATGTATGACATTCCCATGGTTATCTGCAATAATCTGGAATTCAATGTGCCTCGGTGAGTCAATACACTTTTCAAGATACACATCCTCATCGCCAAAGGCTGACATAGCCTCTTTCTTTGCAATATTAAAAAATCTTTTAACATCATCCCCGCTGCTGCACATCCTTAAGCCCCTGCCGCCTCCGCCTGCTGCGGCCTTGAGCATCACAGGAAAACCGAGCCTCTTTGCCTCGGCAACTGCCTCATCCTCTGAACTCAGCCTCTCTAATGTTCCCGGGACAATGGGTATCCCTGCCTTCTTCATTATCTGCCTTGATACAATCTTGTTCCCGAGTTTATGCATGGCATCAGAAGACGGACCGATGAGTTTTATGTCATTCTCCTCGCAGGCCTTTGCAAACTCAGGATTCTCAGCAAGGAAGCCATAGCCCGGATGTATTGCATCCGCACCGCGCTGCCTTGCAAGGTCAACTATTCTATAAATATTCAAATAACCAGCAACAGGACCGGGTCCAACCAGACAGGCCTCATCAGCCTTCTTAACATAGAGTGCGGTTGCATCCACATCAGAATGTATCGCCACTGTCGGGATTTTCAGCTCCTTGCAGGCGCGGATAATCCTTAATGCAATCTCTCCCCTGTTTGCTATTAAGACCTTTTTAAACATCACTTGACCTCTACAAACTTACGCCTCTTGACTGTTATTATGAATAAATTCTTATCAACCTCACCATCCTGATTAAATGATGTGCGGCCTGTTACGCCTTCAAAGTCCTTTATTTTTAAAAGCGCCTCTCTTACGTCATTGCCGCTTATAGCGCCCTCTTTTAATACCTTTATTAAAATCTCTGCTGTATCATAGGCCTGTGCAGAGAGGAATGTCGGCTCCTGTTCATATTTAAAACGATATCTTTTCACAAAGTCTTTTACAATCGGCCTTGGGCTGTCTATAAAAAAGGCATCCACAAATATTGCCCCATCAACATACCTCTCACCGAGTTGAATCAGGTCATTTGAATTCCACCCATTCGTACCTAAGAGTGTAATACCCTTTATATCATACAGGGCAAGCTGGGGGGTTATCAGAATCACCTTGCTGTAATCTGCTGGTATAAATACTGCATCAAATCCCGGCTTATAAACAGTGATCTCCTTTCCCTCCTCCTTCTCGCTCTTTGTGGTTTCATAAGTCCCGTATTTTTTCAGATCCTCCTGTTTTATCCTCTTCATCTGCTCGCCAAAATCAACTGCCTCCTGATTATAGGCCTCTGAATGAATTATCTCACCATTTAATTTTTCAACCTCTTTTATAAAAAGATTCTTCAAATCTGTGCCGTAGGCATCATCAGGATGGATAATCACAAACCTCTTAAGATTCAATTTATTCACAGCATACCCGGCAATCGCCCTTGCCTGCAATTCATTTGTCAGGGCATTTCTGAAGAGATACTTGCTTAAACCCGGAAGGCCTGCTGCATAGGCAGAGGGTGTGATTACTGGCATCTCCATGCTGTCAAGTTTTGGCGCAATGGCCTCTACCTCTTTGTTGGATACCGGGCCGATAATTGCTGTTACCCTGTCAACACTCACCAGCTCCTCCAGCGCCTTCAGCACCTTCTCAGGCTCAGAGGCAGTGTCCTTCACTACTAAAACAACAGGCTCTGCGCCTTTCTTTGCATTATATTCATCAACAGAGAGCTTGATTCCGTTTAATACATCCTTTCCAAAGTCCGCCAGCCTGCCTGTTAATGGGACAAGGACGCCAATCTTTTTGCCTATCTTTGGCATAGCCTTCATATCCTTTAAGAGCCTATCTGCCTCAGGCACAAATTCATGCTTGGTAAATGAGACAAGAAATTCCTTTAAGGATCTCTCTGCATTTGCATAATCGCTTACCTTGACATAGTGCTTAATCAGATTTATTAATGCCGCATCGCCGGGAAAGGATGCAGGATATAATCTTGCCAGATCCTTTAGGCCTACATTGTCTATATTCTCATCAATTATCCTTTTTACCCTCTGCCTGATATTATTTCTCTCTATCTCATCCTTTGTCTCATTTAAAGCGGCTGTTAATGATTTTATTGCTGAAAGGTAATCTTTCTTTAATGCATATATATCAGCGAGGTATTTATTTATGGCAGATTTTCTCTCTGGAAGGTTTGGGAGTTTTGACTCTTCAGACAGTAATAGCAATGCATCATCAAGCTTATTTAATTCAATATTGCATATCCCGAGCTTATACCTTGCCTCACTAAAGAAATCTGACCTCGGGAGCATCTCAACTATCTTTTTATAATAATTGGCTGCATTCTCATATTCCTTTTTGGAGAAATAGGCATCGCCTATCCTTAGGCTTGCAACATCAGCCAATTTGCTCTTTGGGTATCGTGATATAAACTTCTTAAAGGCAAATATGGCAAGGTCAGTCTCACCTCTCGTATAATAGGCTTCACCCAAATTAAAGGCAGACCTTGCACCCTCCTCCTCTTTCTGCAGCTCAATGCTGATATCCCTCTTTGGCGCCGGCGTGGCGCAGGAGGTATGAATAAAGGCAAAGGCTAAAACAATGGTAAATAAAAAGATATTTTTAAGAATAGGCCTCATAAATTTGCGTAAACCCCGCACCATTTCGTCTCAAAAGTGATGCTGGATAAATATAGAATAGTCTAAGGTTTTTGTCAAGGCTTGCTTTTTTAAGCCTGCTGGCCTTATAATTGAGCAATGGAAAAAAGACTCTCACATTTTTTAAATTACATCTCTGTTGAAAAGGGCCTGTCAAAAAATACCATTGAATCCTATGAAAGGGACATAAAAAAATACATCTCTTATTTAAAAGAGCAGGATATTGATTTTGCAAACACAACAAGAAAGGAGATAATATCCTATCTGTTATACCTTAACAAAGCGGGGCTATCCCCTGCCTCTGCTGCAAGGAATATTGTAGCCCTAAGGTCTTTTTATAAATTTTTGCTATCAGAAAAGGAATTTTCATCTGATCCGACAGAAAATATTGAATCGCCAAAGAAGTGGCAGAGGCTGCCAAAGACCCTTGGCTATGATGAGATAGAAAGGCTGATAAACCACAACAAGGGAAGTGACCCTTCAGGAATAAGAGATGACGCAATGATAGAGCTATTATATGCCTCAGGCCTGCGCGTCTCTGAGCTTGTGTCTTTAAAGATGAGCAATGTAAATCTTGAAGCGGGGTATCTAATAACAATTGGGAAAGGAAAGAAGGAAAGGATTGTCCCTATTGGCGAGGTTGCGCTGGGCAAGATACAGAAATATCTTTTTTCCGGCAGGGCTGGCCTCTTAAAAGGAAGGGCATCGGATTACATATTTGTTACATGGTCGGCTAAGCCAATGACAAGACAGGGGTTCTGGAAACTGATAAAGAAATATGCAAAAGAGGCAGGCATCAAAAAACCCATTTCACCGCACACACTGCGCCACTCCTTTGCAACACATCTTCTTGAGCATGGCGCAGATTTAAGGGCTGTGCAGATGATGCTCGGCCACTCAGACATATCAACCACACAGATATATACGTATGTAACGAGAGAGCGGCTAAAAAAGGTTCACAGCGAATACCATCCGAGGAGGTAAAAGATGTTGATACCAAAGGTAGACGAGGAACTATGTATTGGATGCGGCAACTGTGAAAACCTATGCCCGAATGTATTTAAGGTTGAAGAAGACCAGAAGTCCCATATCATAGACCCAAAGGGCTGCAGCGAGTGCAACTGCCAGGAGGCAGCAGACTCCTGCCCTGTAGGGGCAATTATACTTGAGGAGGGAGAGATTTAGGGATAGGGACGGATAGAGCCTTTATCGCAAATGCAGTAGGCAGGCGGAATTAGCCTGTCCTTGAACACCACCAGTGTAGAACAATCCTCACCTATAGCAGATGGCGCAATTATCGCCTCAAAACCTGAGTTTCTTGCCTCCCTCGCAATAATCTGAGTTATAGAAAAGTCTGTTGGGTCAGTTAGTTGGTCAGTAGAAAGATGAAGTTTTTTTAGAAAAGAAATATTGGTCAAATCCAGACATCCTGTCAAATTTACACTGAATGTCCCGATTACCTGAGGAGGCAGGTCTTGCTTGCGGCCATGCACCTGCTTTAGTTTTTCTCTGTAGGCACAATCAGGGCTGATAGAGAGATACAGCACACCAAACTCACCTCTTGGATTATAACGCCACGAGTATAAGA
>CAKKST010000140.1 GCA_919903585.1 Nitrospiria bacterium
ATTTATGCCGGAGAAATGTTTTGTTTAGCGAGCTGGTTGGAGTGGTGAACCCTAAATGGGGTCGGGGCTTGACGAAGTGGCGGTATTCAAGGCGCTTCACTATCCCCACGCACAAAGGTATAAAAGAGCAATAAAGTTTGAATATGCTTGTCACCCGCCATTTTGCCAAGCCTTTGTTATCGGCTGCCCTTCTGTCTTTCCGAAGGTGTGTCGTGTCAAGTTCTGCACCAGTCCTTGCACCGTGCGTTGGCCTGCATACTCTTTTGCTTGCACTCGTGTTGGCTTGTGCGTTGTGTGCAAGTAAATGTGTATGCAAATGCGTAGACGTTCATGGTAGTCAGTTTAGGCAGTGATTGGATGCTCAACAACTAACTTTTTTATTTTATTCTCTGCAAATGCTTGTGTAATTTTTTCTTGTTCTAACCTGATGTTGTTTTGTCGCAAATGATTGTAAAGTTTTGTTTCCGATTCTGTAAGATGCTGTAATGTTTGATTTGCCGCTGGTTCACCTTCTCCGCTTTTGAAACACGATAAAGTTTCTTCACCCATCATTACAGCAATCGTATTTGGAAAATAAGTTCTGAACTGATTTAGAATTTGAAAACCCTGTGCATCTATGTCTCCCCAATAATAAAATTGTTTGCTCTTTAACCAGTCAATCTCTTTGAGGTAACTTACATTAAAACCGCCACCACTCCAAATTGCAATTGTATTAGGTAAGTGGGGAAGGGTAAGAAAATTCATCAGATTCTCCGCAACAAAAATGTTGTCGCAATGGGAGTGAAAATTATTGAACTCAGAAAGTGTCAATGAAATATCAGTAGCTGTTTCAATTGGAGAAAGTCGGTTATCCAAAAATCTAATTCTGATTAGTGGCTCTGCATATTTTAAATTGAAACGCCTTTCAAATTTTTTTTCGGCTTGGTTAGTTTGTTCTGAAATTAAAAATTCCAAAAGTGATTGAATGATACTTTCGTTTTCAGAAATGTATTTGGTATGAATGTCAATCGGCAATTGTCTGATGTATAAATGAGGTTTCGGATTTTGGATAAAGTAATTGCAAACCTTCAGAGTGTCAAACCATGAATCATGCTCAATCAATTTAGTTGGATTCGCTTTTATCCACTCTTGAAGTATCGGTAACTCTTGAATTATCAGTGAATGATTTTTAAAAAATGTTTCAAACTCTTTTTCCTTCCCTGCTATCCGTAAATAATCCTCAATACCCTCAATGATAATTTTTTTGGGAACTTGCTGCTTGCCGATTTTATCAAACTGTCTTTTTTCCAAAATCAATTTGTAACCAAACCTTCTGTTTTCCTTTGAATGGTTTTGCAGCAATTGTATAGAATCTTTGTAAGCAGAAAGATTTTTTAAAATATCTTTTGAACTTACCTTGCCGATTCTGTTTATTTCCTTTGGGAAACACGAAGCAGAATTGCAGAAAGAAAGCAAAACATCTTTCCACCATCTTAAACATTGCTCCTCTATTTCCTTTGGTGTTATCATCAGTTCGTTTCTGTTACTTCAATTCCATTGATGAGTGCATTATGTAAATGCTTTTGCTTTTTGTACTCCTCAACTGTCAAGTTCTGTAATTCTGAATTGTTGCCGTTTGTGTTTGAAACATAATGAACAGAGTTTATGTAATTCTCAATCACATGAATTTTTTGTAACGGAGTTACAATTAATAATTGCAAATTCAGCTTTTTGAAAAGTCCTAAACCGAATTGGGTGCTTTCGTCATCACCTCTGCCAAATGCCTCATCAATTACAACAAAGCGAAATGATTTACTTCTCGGTTCACCATAAGACAACCCAAACTGATAGGCTAAAGCAGAAGCTAAAATTGTGTATGCTAATTTTTCTTTCTCTCCACCCGACTTTCCTGATGTTCCAGCGTAAAATTCTTTCTCTGAATTATCTTCCAAATATTTTTCGCTTGCATTAAAAATGAACCAGTTTCTCACATCTGTTACTTTGTTAGTCCACTCAATTTGTTTGCTGTCATTACTGCTGAAACGGTCTAAGATTACCTTCACTTTTCCAAACCTTTCCTCTGTATAAGCATCGCTTGTTCCTAAAATACTGCTGTAACATTCTTTGAGTTCTGCTCTGAACTTTTTTATTTCTTCGTCTGTATTTCTATCGTCTAACAGTTTGATGTATGTTCCTTTGTTGAATTCAATTTCTTTCAGGTGCTTGTTTATTTCTTCTATTTTCTTTTTGATTGATTTGAAATGATTATCCAGTTTGCTGTCAAAAGCAACGATATCATTGATAGTATTTTCATTCAGCATTTTTTTGAATCGTGCTTCGTGCGTCGGCAAACCGTCAGAAATAATTTTCTCGAAAACTTTCAGGTACTCTGTTCTTGCCTCAACTTCAACGCTTAACTCAAGAGATTCAGAAGGGTAAGTGTCTTTAAACTCCTTCATCACTTTCGTAATTTCTTTCA
>CAKKST010000141.1 GCA_919903585.1 Nitrospiria bacterium
TTGAGCGATTATCTCAAGGAGTTTATTGAATTCAAGGGAATCAAGGGAGTTTTGTGGGATCATGGAATAGTTTATTTATGCTCACCAAGTATGTTTATCCTGTGTGCGATGCAGGCCGCGCCAAAGCCGTTGTCTATGTTTACTGTTGCAAGGCCGGGGGCGCAGGAATTAAGCATTGCAAGGAGTGCAGCGATTCCTGAAAAGCTTGTTCCATAACCTGTGCTTGTGGGCACAGCAATAATGGGCTTATCTGTCAGTCCGCCGACAACACTCGCAAGGGCGCCGTCCATGCCGGCTACAACAATAATCACCCTCGCCTTATGAAGCATCTCCCTTTTATCAAGGAGTCTGTGTATGCCTGCAACGCCAACATCGTATAGTACATCTGTGCTGCTTCCGAGCAGCTCTGCTGTCACCTTTGCCTCCTCTGCAACAGGTATGTCTGCTGTGCCTGCAGTAACAATCAGTATCCGTCCACTGCTCAGTGTCTTCTTTTTATTCTCAATAACAATGGTCATTGCAAGGTCATTATACCTTGCCCTCGGATCAATGGCCTTTATGGCCTTATACATATTGAGCTCTGCCCTTGTTGCAAGTATGTCGCTTTTTTTCTCAAGCATCCGTTCAATAATCTCCACCGCCTGTTCAATAGTCTTTCCCTTGCAGAAGATGACCTCAGGAAATCCCTGCCTCAACTGCCGATGATGGTCTATCTGTGCAAAGCCAATATCCTCATAAGGGAGATGTCTTAGTTTTTCTATCGCCTCCTCCACCTTCATCCGCCCGTATTTTACTGCATCCAGAATCTTTTTGATATTTCTTGCATCCATATTTTATTCCTCTCCCAGTTCCCGCTTCATTAAATCCCTTGCCGATACCTTTACATCCTTTCCCTCATAAAGTATGTAATAGACCTCATTTGTTATGGGCATTTCTATTTTGTGTTTTTTTGAAAGCTCATAAGCAGCCTTTGTCGTCTTTACACCCTCTGCCACCATCTTCATGCTGTTTAGTATATCCTTTAATCCTTCACCCTGACCGAGCCTGAATCCTACTGTCCTGTTTCTGCTTAACTCGCCTGTGCATGTAAGAATCAAATCGCCAAGCCCGGAAAGACCGGCAAAGGTTGCAGGCTCTGAGCCCATTGCAATGCCGAGCCTCGTAATCTCTGCGAGGCCCCTTGTTATTATTGCTGCCCTTGTGTTGTGGCCAAAGCCCATGCCGTCAGATATTCCTGTTGCAATGGCAATAACATTTTTTAATGCGCCGCCAAGCTCAACGCCAATAACATCTGAATTTGTAAGGACCCTGAAATAGTCAGTTGAAAAGAGCCCCTGAACAGACTCACCAGCCTTCTTATTATAAGCTGCAAGGGCAACCGCAGTAGGCATCTTTTTTACAACCTCCTTTGCAAAGCTCGGGCCTGAGAGAAAGGTAAGGTTTTTGTGAAGCGGTTCAGGAAGCGCCTCTTTGAAGATGTCTGACATAAGCATCAGTGTATCATTTTCTATTCCCTTTGCAGCGCTTACAATAATAATATTATCAGAAAGAGAATGGGCAAGCTCCTTTATCACACCCCTTGCAACATGCGAAGGGACAACAAAGACAAGGACACCAGCATCCTTCACAGCATCCTTTATGATAGATGTTACGATAATATTATCAGACAGCCTATGCCCCGGCAGATAAATCTTATTCTCACGGTTCTTCTGCATCTCCTCTGCAAGGTCAGGCTCATAGACCCACAGCTTCACATGATAGCCTTTATCAGCAAGGAGTATGGCAAGTGTTGTGCCCCAGCTCCCTGCGCCAATAACAGCAATCTTTTCTGAAGTGGATTGTTTCATAATACGAACGGCTCTAATTCCCTGTTTTCCTCGCTGTCATAGTATACCTTCCACTCTATTGGAAGAAGGGGATCCAGCATCCTCCATGTTTCTGTAATTGTCTTCTTAAAGGTATCAGAGAGTGTATAATTTAATGGACAGCCCTTTGCAAAGGAGAATTCAAGCAGGCCATTCTTCCATGTAGCAACTATAGGGTAGCTCCTGCAGTCAAACATCCTGAGCGGTCTTATTACACAATCCGTTTCACTAAGGAAGGGGCAGATGGAATCATAATCCATTATGCCGATGCGGCCGAGATTCTCTATCTCAATACGCTTAAAATCTGATAATGAAACCCCTGCCTTTTCTGAGATAAATTCCATCTCGTATGGGAGTAAGATTGCGGTCTCGCTTATATCACCGACCTCGCAGCTCCCCCCGCAATTAGCCTCCATGCAGGGCATGGTTGCATTATCCGTAATCTTATAGACCTCTTCAATAATTCTAAACCAGT
>CAKKST010000142.1:0-383 GCA_919903585.1 Nitrospiria bacterium
CACGCAGGGGAGAAAGACAAGGTCAATAATAATTACAGACAGCGATCATATAATCCTGTCCGGGATACAGGTTGAGACTATTAAGCAAAGGATTACCTCGGGCAAGCCTGCCGCTTACCCGGTTGAGGGGGAGGTTCAGCAATAGGATATGGCAGGCGCTAACAAAAAAGGGCTGCTTGTGGTTGTATCAGCGCCATCAGGCGCAGGGAAGACAACATTATGCAAAGAAATATCAAGGGCGCTTACAAATCTTAAACACTCAATCTCATACACCACCCGCCAGCCGAGGCCAAATGAAATTGATGGTGAACACTATTTTTTTGTATCAACCGAGAAGTTTAAACAGATGGTAAAAAAGGGTGAGTTTGCAGAATGGGCAGTTG
>CAKKST010000142.1:393-10620 GCA_919903585.1 Nitrospiria bacterium
GTTGTACATGGCAATTTATATGGGACATCAAAAAAACAGCTGTCATCAATGCTCAATAATGGGATAGATGTGATACTGGATATTGATTCTCAGGGGGCAATGCAAATCAAAAAAAACTGGAAGGCCGGCGTCTATATATACATCCTGCCTCCGTCCTTTGACGACCTAAAGACAAGGCTTATGGAGAGGAATGCTGATGCAAAAGATGAGATCAAAAAACGGCTGAAAAATGCCAGAAAGGAAATTCCTTATTATAAAAGATATAATTATGTTATAATAAATGACAGGTTTGATAAGGCATTAGAGAAGTTAAAATCTATTATAATCGCAGAAAAGCTAAGAATAGAAAGGTTTAGCAAAAATCTTATAAAAGAAAAATTTGGATCTTAGGAGGTTTTTTTATGGATATTGTATCATTACCGGTAGAGATTGAAAAAGAGAAGCATATCAACCGTTTCAAGCTTGTTAATCTTGCAATACAGAGGACAAAGGAATTAATGGAGGGTGCGCGGCCTGTGGTAATCACACGGTATATAAAGGAGACAACTATTGCAATAGAAGAGATCGTCTCCTCTGAATTTACGCTTTTAACAGGCAAAGAGGCAAGAAAGGCTATTATGGAAACCGCAAGAGAGATTGGCGCAGGAGAGGAGATATTTGAAGAAGAGGATGAGGATTCTGCTGAGATAAAAAAGGATTTAAGCGTCTACCGCAGTGAGGGAGAGGGCTCAGGGAGAGAACCAGAGGGCAAGTAGCGTCGTATGCTTACAGGTAAAAGAATAATCCTCGGCATAACAGGGAGTATTGCAGCCTATAAGGCCGCTGAGATTGTAAGAAGGCTAAGGTCTTTAAATGCAGAGGTATGGGTAATAATGACAAGGGGCGGCACAGAATTTATTACTCCCCTTACATTACAGACACTTTCAGGCAACACTGTTTATACAGAAACCTTTGCGCTTCAGGAAGGCTCAAAGATTACCCACATCAATCTGATTAAGGATGCTGATCTATTACTCATCGCCCCTGCAACTGCAAATATTATAGGGAAGATTGCAGGAGGGATCGGGGATGACCTTCTGACCACAATGGCGCTTGCGGCAAGGTGCCCTGTAATTATTGCGCCTGCTATGGATAGTGACATGTATAATAATCCAATTTTGCAAAGCAATATCGCACAGCTAAAAGAGACAGGCTGCAGGTTTATAGATACTGAAGAGGGTGAGCTTGCATCAGGTCTTGTAGGTAAAGGCAGGCTGGCAAGTATAGAGGTTATCATCTCTGCTGTTATTGATCTCCTTGTTGTAAAGAAGGATATGGCAGGCGAGGTGGTATTAGTAACTGCCGGACCAACACGGGAATATCTGGATCCTGTCCGTTTTATATCAAACAGGTCATCAGGAAAGATGGGTTATGCCATTGCCGCCTCTGCAAAAGAAAGGGGCGCTGAGGTCATACTTGTATCAGGGCCGACTACACTCCAGAAACCTGCCAAATCTGAAGGCATAGAATTAATAAATGTTGTCACCGCCTCAGAGATGAGAGAAGAGGTGCTGAAAAATCTAAAGAGGGCTACCATTGTAATAATGGCTGCTGCTGTCTCTGATTACAGGCCGGCTGATATAAGTCCTGAGAAGATTAAGAAGAGCGGCAGCAATGTTAGCTTAGACCTTACTGAGACGCCTGATATATTAACCGAGATAGGAAAGGATAAGGGCAATAGAATAGTTGTAGGCTTTGCAGCAGAGACAGAAAATCTGGAAAGTAACGCAATGTTAAAACTGAAAAGAAAGAACCTTGATATAATTGTTGCCAATGATGTGTCAGACCCTGATGCCGGCTTTGAGGTGGACACAAATGTCGTTACAATCATTGATAAGAACAATGAGGTTACTCCGCTTCCAAGGATGTCAAAGAAAGAGGTCTCTTATAGAATCCTGGATAAAATAGCCAAGATAGCTAAGATAGCTAATCTAAAGAGGACCTACAGCAGGGCATGAGGTATACTATTTCTTGTATCTTATTTTGTTGTAAACAATATCTTGTGGATAAGCAATAGTAAGGGCTTTTTTACATATTTTAAATCTGTCTCAGCAGGGTATTTTTACTTAATCTATTGATTATAAAAGATTTTTATGTGCCTAAAAAATAGGCAATCCGCTGAGCAGGCTCAATTTCAGCCTTTACTAAAAGAAGGATAGAGCGGTTATCCACAGGTTGTTCACATTTTCTGGGGAAAATTATATAACTACTGATATTAAAATGAAAATTAAAGAATTAAACTACGGTGATCTGGTAGACAATATACTCCTCGTTAAAGACAAGAGATTAAACATTGCAAAGAATGGCAGCCCATATTTATCTATTAAATTTGTAGATAATACAGGTGAGATTGATGCAAAACTCTGGGATGAGGCGGACACATATAACAATGCCTTTAAAAAAAATGACTTTGTCAGGATAAAGGGGAAGGTAATAAACTATCAGGGAACAAAACAGATACAGATAAGGCAAATAGAAAAGACACCTGACTCTGAAATTAATATTAATGACTATTTGCAGAGATCTGAGAGAGATACTGAGGATATGCTCAGGGAATTAAAGGAAAGGATTGATTCTATTGAGAATTCTCATCTGTCAAAACTATTGCATCTCTTTTATGAGGACAAGGAGTTCATTGGGTTATTCAAAAACGCCCCTGCTGCAAAGAGTAATCACCACGCCTTTCTTGGAGGTCTTCTTCAGCACACCCTTGAATTGGTAAGTCTCTGCCATGATGTGGCAAAATATTACCCAGATATTGACCGTGACATCTTAATAGCAGGCGCCATGCTGCACGACATTGGCAAGGTTCATGAATTAAAATATTCAAGGGCCTTCGGCTATACAGATGAAGGCGGTCTAATCGGGCATATCACAATCGGGGTTGAGATGATCTCTGAGAAGGTCAGGATGATTGAGGATTTTCCAGATAAGCTTGAGATGTTGCTGAAGCACATGATATTAAGCCATCACGGGCATTATGAATATGGTTCTCCGAAAAGGCCAAAGACGCTTGAGTCTCTCCTCTTATACTATCTGGATGAGTTGAATGCAAAGGCAGATATGTTCCGGAAATCCCTTAATGAAAATAGGGATGAGGATGACAACTGGACGGCGTATAGCAAGATATTTGAAAGATATCTATTCAGGGGGGATATAAGATAGGATATGAACCTTCCTAATTTTATTACACTATGTAGAATATTAATGATCCCCTTTTTTATCAACTTCCTCGTCTATAATTATAACCTTTATGCCTTTGGCGTATTCCTGCTTGCAGGAATATCCGATGCCCTTGACGGTTTTATTGCAAGAACATCAAAGAAAAAGACGCGCCTCGGCACTATCCTTGACCCTATGGCTGACAAGCTCCTGCTCTCATCATCCTTCCTCACCATGACCATAATACAAAAAATGCCTGTATGGGTAAGTATTATCGTAATAAGCAGGGATATTATTATCATTATAGGCGCATTAATGCTCCTCCTATTCTATGAGGGGCTTAATATATCACCATCCATATTAGGCAAGGGGACTACACTATTTCAGATTCTTTATGTAATTCTAACCCTGTTGTTTTTAGTGCTTGAAAAGGATGTGGCTGTATTATCGCCGCTGCTCTGGATAACCATAGGCCTCACAGTGGTATCAGGCATCCAGTATATCTATATATGGTTTAAGCTGTTGAATAGCAATGATAAACAGTCTTAGAAGAATTCTGGTTTTGCAGAAGCCTCCTTAACATCAATCTCCATGCCGGCCATGCTGCTTATTCCCCTCTTTTTCTCAAATTCCCTTATAAAGACCCTTACAATCTCAGGATCAAACTGTATTCCTGAAAATTTTCTTAATTCAGATAAGGCTGTCGCATAAGGCAGGGCCTTCCTATAAGGCCTGTCAGATGTCATGGCATCAAAGGCATCGGCAACCTGCAGTATCCTTGCACCGAGGGGGATATCCTCTCCCATCTTACCATCAGGATAGCCCTTCCCGTTATAAAACTCGTGATGATAATATATAAAGGGTATTGCCTGAGAGAGGAAATTTATCGGCTGGATGATCTGCCTGCCGATTGTTATATGAGCCTTAAACATGTTGTGTTCATTCTCTGTTAATCTTTCAGGTTTGTTCAGGGCGGAGTTATCAATGCCTATCTTTCCGATATCGTGAAGCCTTGCCGCCTGATAGATAAGATTTACATCCTCCTTTGGAAGGCCGAGCCCCTCGGCGATTATCTTTGCATATTCAGCAACCCTCGTGGAGTGACCATTTGTATATTTATCCCTCGCCTCAATGGCAGCTACAAGACCGAGCATTGTTTCTTTGAATGTCTGCTGGAGATTATCATATAATCTTGTCGTCTCCACTGCGCCGGCAATGCTATTGCTGAATATTGCAAGTGTCTTTTTCTGGCCCTCCGTAAAAATATGGTTTTTGGTGAATGAATAGGCATTCATAATCCCTATTATCTTATTCTTTACCCTCAGTGGAATGGAGATCATGGAAAAAAGCTGATCTCCGTTGATAATAAACAGGTCGGCCTCTATATGTCCGCTATCATACCAAAGTATTGTCTTGGTTTCCTTAAAGAGGCTGCTTATTTTATCCTCTTCTATATTCTTGATAAAACCTTTGGACCACCTTTCATTCTTTGACTTAAAACCTCGTATCTTTAATTCAAAAAGCCCCTTTTTATCGTTTTTAAGATAGAGGGCAATGACATCTGCATCTATCTCTTTTGATATGGCGCTTATCCCTATCTTGAATATATTATTCAGATCAGAGCCGAGGCTTATAGCCTCACTTATATGATAGAGGGAGGCGGTCTCCTTTAACTGAATACTTTCGCACCTCTTCCGAAATTCCTTATCAGCCCTTGCAACCACATCAATAATCTTTTCAATATTAAATGGTTTAACAATATAGTCAAATGCCCCTGACCTCATTGCCTCAACCGCTGTATCGCTTGTAGCAAGCCCTGTCAGCATAATTATAATAATGTCTTTCTTTAGTTTGTTTATCTCTTTTAATAAGGAGAGGCCGTCCATCTGCGGCATCTTGATATCTGTTATAACAAGCTCATAATATTCTTTTTTTAATATATTCAGGGCCTCTTCGCCATCAGAGGCAGCGCTCACCGAATAGCCGAGTGATCTCAGGATAGTTGCAAGGACATCGGTAATATTCCTCTCATCATCAACAACCAATATCTTTTTTATTCCTAATAATTCCTTACCCCTTACCAGAAATAAACTATTATTTATGGTCATCTTTTGCCGCTCCCTCAATATCTATTATTGTCTTCTCGCCCACATATGGCTTTGTTTTATACCTCGTTATCTGACCGATCTTTCTTACTATTGCTGCCAGCCTCTTTGATTCTTCTGAGATTATCTTTACTGATCTGAAAAAAGGATCCTCCTTTGGCATCTCAGTTATAAGAAGGTCGGCCCTCGCCATAATTGATGTAAGCGGCTGGTTAATCTCATGCGCTGCTGCGCCTGCAAGCTCAATCATAGCTGACTCCTTCTCTAATTGTATCTTCTTCTCCTCCAGATGCTTCTTCTCAGAAATATCCCTCGCAATGCCTGAGAAGCCTATTATCTCCCCATTTTCATTTGTTACAGGTGATATTGTAAGGCTCACATCTATCAGATGACCCTTTTTATGCCTTCTTTTTGTCTCAAAATTTGATATCATCTTTCCCTTAATCACATTCTCAAAAAAGAATGGTAATTCCGATGCCCTATCCTCTGGAACCACAGGTATCTTTTTAGCCATAGCCTCTTCCTTTGTATAGCCATATAATTCCTCAGCAGCCTTATTCCAGCTTATGACAATGCCGTCTAAATCAATGCTTGTAATCGCATCAGTGGCATTCTCCACCAGTGTCCTGTACCTCTCTTCAGATTCCTTGATACCCTCATTCAGTTTCATATTCTCAAGAAATACAGCCACCTGATTGGCAATACCCTTTGCTATTGCAATCTCCTTTGTTGTAAAGGTATGGGGCGCCTGGGCAAAGATTATATTCATAAATCCCATGACATATCCCCTGCTCACAAATGGCACAATAAGAACTGATTTTGCATTAAAGGCATTTATATAGTCTTTGGGGATAAGCTCGGAGTTAGCAGCATCCTCTATGATTATTGAATTTCGTGTCTTAAGTATTTTATCTGTCAGATGAAAGATTCCAGAGGTTAAGATCATCTTCTTAAAAATGGATGATAACGGCTTGGCAGTCATGCTTGTCTCTGCAGGTATAAAGGCATTTTTGCTCTCATTCCATAAATAGGTGCAGCACCAGTCGCTGTTTATAAACCATGGGATGATATTGACAATCCGTTTCAATAACTGATCAGTGGTGGTGTGGTTGCTTATAAGCTCAGCAGTTTGCAGGAGGATTGATGAAATCTCTATCTCTTCATTCAGGGAGTCAAAGAGCTGCTTATTCTCAATTGCCAGCGCAATCCTCTCTGCTAATATCTCTAATAGTTTAATCTCATAAGGAGAGAATGTGTATTTGAAAAGTGTATCTATATGCAGGACCCCGCTCACCCTGTTGTTGTTTCTTAATGACGTGCACAATATAGACATTACCTGATACGAGTTTATATACTGGCTCTTAATTAGCGGCTCATCCTCTGCATAAAGCGCCAAAGATTCGCCTTTTTTAAACAGCTCTTTCATTACCTCGCCGTTTATCTTCTCATAGTACTGGTCAAGTGTCTCTTCTGGTATGTTACAAGAGGTCCTGAGTGTAATTTTATTGTCCTTATCCATAAGATATATCTCTCCGGCATTTACACCCATCACCTGCACAACCTTCTGGATAAGTGTATATAGCATGCTCTCAAGATTCTGGCTTGTGAGTGTTGTGTCAATGATGGATTGCAATGCCTCAAGTTCTTTCTGTGTCTGGCTCTGTCTCGCATTAAGCCTTATATTATCAATGAATGGTGATATAATTGTTGAAAAGATACTAAGGGAAACTGCATCCTCTTTTGTAAAGAGCCCTTTCTTCTTATTAATCACAAAGAGCATCCCTAATATCCCCTTTTTGCAGAACATAGGTGCGCCTATAAAGGAGTTAATCTTAATATTTTTTGGAAGGTCTCTGATTATTCGCTTGTTATTTTTTGAATTATCAACGAATAATGGCCTTCTATTTTCTAATATCCGTGTACAGATACCACTTTTTAAAGATATATTATCTGCTACAGCCTTTGCCTGTGCGCCGGAGACAGAGAAAAACTCTAATTTTTCACCCTCTATAACGCAGACCCATGAAGTCTCAGCATTGATAAACCTGCCGATACCTTTTGCTATCACAGGAAGGATATCTTCTAAACTTTTCTTATTAGAAGAGATGCATAGGTTCTGAAGCCTCTGTAACCACATTGCAAATTTATTGCCTTCTTCTAAGGGGGCGGTATTACTCTTTCTATATTTCACCTGAAAATACCTTTTTTTAACAGGTCTAAAGACCTGTTTCTACAAAACCTCGCAATTCGTAGAAACAGACCTTTAGGTCTGTTATTATTTTCATTGTCATTTGCGCCAATCAATTGGCATGAAGGTTTCATATGAAAATTATCCCCTCTCGGTGGCATACCTCTCCACCACAGAGCCCCCATCTCCGCTAAGGCAAATATGCCTAAACTATTTATAATAAGCAAGTTTCATGCCAGAGGAAGAGAAATAAATTATGTGTATTTATCGTATGTTATAAGACTGTCTCTGATCAAAATACTTAAAATTGACATAAAATGCGCAGCAATGTTCATTTATGTGCACCCTCTGTTGTTACATTTTGTTCTCAATTATGTTAAAATTATTTTTATGAAAAAGGTGGGTTTAATCACACTCGGCTGCCCAAAGAATCAGGTTGACTCAGAGGTCATGCTCGGCCGTCTTAAAGAGGCAGGGTTTACCCTCACCCCTGATGAGTATGAGGCAGAGATTGCCATCGTCAATACCTGCGGTTTTATTAATGACGCAAAGGAAGAGTCTATTGAAAGAATAATTGAGGCAGGAAGGTTAAAGGAAAAGGGGAGATGCGAGATACTGATTGTAACAGGCTGTTTGAGTGAGAGATATAAAGAGGATTTAATAAAAGAGCTGCCAGAGGTTGATGCCTTTATTGGTGTATCAGAGATGTCGGGGATTGTGGAGTTATGTATGGAATTAATAAATAACAAAGTAGGGGCAATTCATGAATTGCCCCTACAAAATGATAATACCCCAAAGAACAATGACCCCTCCCGTATCTTGATAAACCCCTCCCACTATGCCTATGTAAAGATCGCTGATGGCTGTAACAATGCCTGCTCCTATTGTGCAATCCCGGCTATTAAGGGCGCCGTAAAGAGCAGTGAGATAGAGACAATAATTAATGAGGCCGAATATCTTGTGTCAAAGGGTGTAAAAGAGATAAACCTCATTGCACAGGATATTACTGATTATGGGATTGATATATACCAGAAGAGGAGGCTTGCTGATTTATTAAGATCCCTCGTTAAGATAAAAGACCTTTCATGGATACGTCTCCTATACACATACCCTGACCATTTTGATGATGAGCTTATTGATATTATTGCCAGTGAAGGAAAAATATGCAAATATCTGGATATACCGATCCAGCATATTGATGACAGCATATTAAAGGCTATGAGAAGAAAGAGCAGTGAAAAGGGAGTAATAAGTCTTTTAGAAAAATTACGAGATAATATCCCTGATATTGTGCTCAGGACATCACTCATTGTCGGCTTTCCCGGCGAGACAGAGGCGCAATTTAGAAGGCTCTATGATTTTGTCAAAGAGATTGAATTTAACAGGCTCGGCGTCTTTACATATTCAAAAGAGGAAGGGACATCTGCATCATTATATAAAAATCAGATACCACAGAAGATTAAAGAACAGAGAAGGGACAAAATAATGAGATTGCAGTCAGGGATATCACTTAAAAAGAACAGGAAATTAATCGGGAAGACCCTTAATGTATTAATTGACGGCCCCCACCCCATCCTCCCCCTACAAGGGGGAGGGAAGGGTGGGGGTGTTTTTCTGATTGAAGGCCGATATTACGGCCAGGCCCCGGAGGTGGATGGTGTAGTGTATATAAATGATGTAGTGGCAGACTTGCGGGTCTGCCCTCCTAACACGGGCGAACACATAGGTTCGCCCCTATTAAAGGCTGGTCAATTTGCCAATGTCCGGATTACAGAGGCACATCAATATGACCTTGTGGGAAGGGCGGTGCAAGAAGGGGCATAATGCCTTATGAGACCCTGAAATAAATTCAGGGTGACAAAAAAGAGTTTTTCAACAGGCTGTTTAATCTTGACTCCACCCTCTTAACTCTTTATAATCAAAACAAATTAATGAGTTAGGAAAATAAAAATTAACCTGAACTTCTTTAATAGGGCACATATTCATGACAGAGGATTATAAAAAGTTAATTGATGAAATAGTGGATAGGATTGCAAAAAGATTCAGTCCCATAAAAATCATACTTTTTGGTTCATATGCATACGGCGCTCCTACCAAAGACAGCGATATTGATCTCCTTGTTATAAAGGAAAGTTCTCTTCCAAGACATCAAAGGTCAAAAGAGGTGCGACAGATGCTTAGAGGTATGAAGGTAGCTATGGACATACTCGTTTACACACCCGAAGAAGTGGAGAAATGGAAAGGAATAAATACAGCATTTATAACGGGTGTGCTTAAAAAAGGCAAAGTGCTTTATGGATGAGCAAGAAAAGAAAATGTCCCTTGTTAAAGAATGGATACATAAGGCCGAACGAGACCTTTTCACTGCACATCTTACCATTGATAACAAACCTGAATATACAGACATCATCTGTTATCATTGTCAGCAGGCAGTTGAAAAATATCTTAAGGCATATCTCGTTCATCTTGATACCCCATTTGAAAGGAAACACGATCTTGACTATCTCATTGATTTGATAGTTGAGAATGATAAAGAAATTGAACAGTTTTACGATATTGTTGAGACGCTCTCGGGATACGCAGTAGAAATAAGATACCCTGATGACTGGTCGGAACCTACTATGGAAGAAGCAAAAACTGCCTATAAAATTGCCATAAGGATAAAGGAATATGTCATTAAAAGGATTGGAATAGAATGAGTAGTGCACAATCCATAATTATATAACAAACCTC
>CAKKST010000143.1 GCA_919903585.1 Nitrospiria bacterium
TAGATATCTGGGATGTTATAAATGCATCAAAGACCAAACCCTTTGGTTTTCAGGCATTTTACCCCGGCCCCGGCCTCGGCGGCCACTGCATACCGATTGACCCATTCTACCTTACATGGAAGGCAAGGGAATATGATTTCTCCACAAGGTTTATAGAGCTTGCAGGCGAGATAAACGCTAATATGCCCTATTATGTTGTTCAAAAGATTATGGAGGCTATTAATGGGCAGGGGAAAAGCCTTAAAGGCTCTAAAATACTGCTGCTCGGCATAGCCTACAAAAAGAATGTGGACGACCTGAGGGAATCCCCGTCCCTTGAGCTTGTAAGAATTCTAAAAGAAAAGGGCGCAAAGGTGGATTATAATGACCCCTTTATCCCTGTTGCGGTAAGCCACAGGAGGCATTTTACAATGCGGTCAACTAAATTAACAGATAGAAACATAAAAAAATATGACTGCGTTCTTATTGCCACAGACCATTCAGCTTATGACTACAAATGGATAGTTAAAAATAGCCAGCTTGTGGTTGATACAAGGAATGCAACTGCTGGAATAAAAAATAAAAAGATAGTGAAGGCATAAAAATTGAAAGGTAAACTTATGAAAAAATTTCTTGTTACTGGCGGCGCAGGTTTTATAGGCTCAAATCTTTGCGAAAAGCTTCTTGAGCAGGGTTTTGGTGTTAGGGTACTTGATAATCTTTCAACAGGCAAGGAAGAGAATATAAAAGATTTCATTGGTCCTATAGAGTTTATTAATGGGGATATAAGGGATAAAGCTACAGTAAAAAAGGCAGTGAAGGGAGTGGACTATGTGATACACCTCGCAGCCCTCGGCTCTGTGCCGAGGTCTGTTCAGGATCCTGAGACAACCCATGAGGTAAATAGTACAGGCACTCTCACTGTATTGAATGCAGCGAGAGAAGAGGGTGTAAGGAGGGTTGTCTATGCTTCATCATCATCTGTGTATGGTGATACTCCGGCGCTGCCTAAGAAAGAAGAAATGATACCCACACCTCAGTCCCCATATGCAGTATCAAAACTTTCTGCTGAATATTACTGTAGGGTATTTTACAGGGTGTATGGCCTTGAGACTGTTTCCCTGAGATATTTTAATGTCTACGGAAAGAGGCAGGATCCTGCATCGCAATATGCAGCAGTAATACCAAAATTTATTACTGCGGTTTTAAAGGGTGAAAGCCCTACCATATATGGAGATGGTGAACAAACAAGGGACTTTACCTTTATAGACGATTGCAATCAGGCAAATATAAAGGCGTGTTTCTCTAAAAATTCTGCCGGTGGTTTTTATAATGTCGGCTCATCAAGAAGGATTTCTATAAATGAATTGTTTAATAAAATAAAAAATGCTGCGGGTAAGGATATTAAACCAATACACCTTGAACCGCGAAAGGGCGATGTGAAACATTCACTTGCAGATATATCAATGGCAAAGGAGCATCTATTATACGAACCACAGGATAATATAGATTCAGGGCTTGCAAAGACCATTGAATGGTATAAAGGGCTGCTGAAAATATAGAAAAAAAGGAATATGCAACATTATTTTGCCATACTCTCTGTCTTGGGAGCGCTGCTATGTTCCGCACTTGGCCTCTTTACCCTCTCTCGTAATCCACGGCATCCAGTGAATATAGGTTTTGCTATGGGCATGGCAAGCCTTGCACTGATAGAATTGGGCAGCAGCTTTATCCTCTTTTCACCTCTCAGAGAAGGGCTTGCTATATCAGGTGTTAAACTCACCCTGATAGGTCAGGCGCTTTTACCCGCTGCATGGATATTTTTCTCTACTGTATTTGCAAGGGCAGATCATAAAGAAATTTTACTAAGGCGGGCGCCTGTACTGATAATATTCTGTATAGCGTCACTATTTTTTATATTTTTGGCAATAGCTTCCTATTTTACCCTCTCCGCATTATTGCCTTATGAATCAATCCTTTTTTTAAGCAAGGAATCATATCTTGCGCTCGGGCCTTTAGGAAGATATTTTTATATCTATCTTATCTTTGGATTGGCGCTTAATCTTGCCCAGCTTGAGAATACCCTTCGTTCATCTACTGGTTCTACGAGATGGCATATAAAGTATGTGGTATTTGGTGTTGGCGCAGTCTCCGCTTATTTTATATACCTTGCAAGCCAGGCATTGCTGTTTTCTGCACTTTACATAGAGTTCATTCCTCTTACCTCGTCAGTAATCCTCATATCAACTTCTATGATGGCTATCTTTATTGTAAGGCACAGGCTCATGGATGTAGACATCTTTATATCAAGGTATGTTATATATAATTCCCTGACTGTTTTGATAGTTGGTTCTTATCTCCTCCTGATAGGCATTATTACTCATGGGATAAGGTATTTTAATATTCCTTTAAACTATTTTTTTGCAACCCTTTTTGTTTTCA
>CAKKST010000144.1 GCA_919903585.1 Nitrospiria bacterium
TATGCCTGATGAAGAGGTATTAGAGCAGAATACAGATGAAGAGCCTATAGAACCATCTGTACAATACTGCACCTTTAAATTTGAGAATGAATTATATGGGATTGAGATATCATATATACAGGAGATAATAAATATACAGAAGATATTTAAGGCGCCTGCAGCGCCTGAGTATATCCTTGGAGTAATTAACCTAAGAGGCAATATAGTCCCTGTGATTGACATAAAACCGATTTTAAAAAAGCCGTCATGGAAGGCGGATGTTAACAGCAATATTATTCTTATAAACTCCGGCAATATGATTGTGGGGATAGTAGTGGATCAGATCGGCGATGTAGTTTTTCTTACAAGGTCAGACATAGAGTCTGTGGAAATAAGGAGGGGCGAGGAGATGGCAAGATACCTTATAGGCATAAGCAAACTGCCTGATAAGGTTCTGGCGCTCCTTGATCCCAAGAAGATAATTGATGATACGAAATTAGGATAATATTTAATTAGGGAGGTATTTATGGCAGAAGGAAGGGAGAAAAGGCGCATTGAACCGCCATCAGGAAGGGGATTCGGCCTTGGTCTTAGTATCAAAGTTGCAATTCTTATAATTGCCACAACACTGGTACTGGGAATTGTTGCTGGCTATCAGTTTATTACTGCATTTAAATCAGAGATGGAGATAGAGATAACGAAAAGGGGAGTCGCTATGGCAAAGGGTGTTGCAGATAAGGCGCAAAACCCTGTTCTGACAAATAGTGTGGATATACTCAAAAATATTGTTACTGAGACCAAGAAAGAGGACACTACTATAAGCCATGTCCTCATAAAAAGTGATGAGGGCAAGATATTGGCCCACACCTTTGAGGGGAATGTCCCGGATGTGTTTTTAAAGGAGGAGAAGCACGAAGGCGAGAAGAAGGGCGAGTCAAAGGGTTATGAGAGAAGGTTAAATATCGGCGGCGAGGAGGTAATAGATACTGACCAGCCTATTCTAAAAGGCCTTATAGGAAGCGTGCACCTTGGTATGTCTATGGCAGAAATAAAAAAAGAGGTTAATAGTCGTATTATTGAGCTCCTTATATACTTTGGCGGGGCATTTCTATTGATTACTATAGTTGCTATTGTGGTCGCAAATAAGGTTATGGTCAATCCTATTAAAGATATTATAAGTGTAGCAGAAAAAGTTGGTCAGGGCGACCTGAGCCATGAACTTGAGATAAGAAGCTCTGATGAGCTTGGCCACCTTGCAGAGACCTTTAACGATACCATTGCGCGCCTTAGGACAATGGTGCAAACAGAGGCAGAGAGGGATAAATTACAGGCACAGGTTATGGACCTCCTTGATGTCGTTTCCACAGCAGCAGACGGAGACCTGACTGTTCAGGCAGAGGTTACATCAGATGCCCTCGGCTCTGTTGCCGATGCATTCAATCTGATGGTTAACGGGCTTAATAATCTTATTGAGCAGGTCAGAGAATCAGGTATGGAGGTCAAGACCGCCACAGATACCATGCTCGGCGCCATAGGCGAGATGAGCAGGGGCGCTGAGGAGCAGGTGGTACAGATAAATAAGGCATCATCAGTTGTTGACAGCATGGCCATGTCAATGCAGCAGGTTGCATCAAATACAGAAGAGGCGGCAAATGCTGCAAGACATGCAACAGAGGCTGCAAATAAAGGCGAGAAGGCAGTTGCTGAGACAATTGCAGGCATGCACAGGATAAGATCTACGGTTCAGGGGACAAGCAAGAAGATAAAGAGCCTCGGAGAGCGGTCAATGGAGATTGGCAAGATTATTGAGGTTATTAATGACATTGCCGCCCAGACAAACCTCCTTGCCTTAAATGCTGCTATTGAGGCGGCGAGGGCAGGCGAGCAGGGACGCGGTTTTGCAGTCGTTGCTGATGAAATCAGAAAGCTCGCAGAGAGGTCATCCAAGGCAACAAAAGAAATTGCAGGCCTTATTAAAGGCATACAGGTTGAGACAAACGAGGCAGTTACAGCAATGGAGAATGGAACAAGGGATGTTGAGGATGGCACGGTTCTCGCTGACAGCGCAGGCGCAGCCCTCAAGGCAATTGAAGGCATCGTTTCAAAGGCAGCATCGCTTATACAGGGGATATCAGTAGCAGCAAAACAGCAGGTGGAAGGCGCGGTGGGTGTTGTGCGTTCAATGGAGACAACATCAAAGATATCACAGAAGACATTTGAATCCTCCCGTGAGACAATGAAGATCATCTCACAGCTTTCAAACATGACAGACAGGCTGGGCGAGGCCATTGGAAGATTTAAGACCGGCAGGGCATTAAAAGCAGGCGCTGCCAGCCCTGCTATTGCCATGAGTAAAACTGCTATGCCTCAGGAGGAGGAAGTCATCCTGTTAACAGATGACATGAGGGTATCCTAAAAAAGGATTCAAGTGGCCGAGGGGTTAAGGGTTCAAGTGAAAAAAATATTCACCCGACCCCCTGAGCCCCTCTTTGGATTTTAAATATTATGGCAAAGGGCTTTGATAAATCAGCAATAATTGAATTCTTTCTTATTGAGGCAGGCGACCATATTACAAACCTCAACAGCAACCTCCTTGCCCTTGAGAACAATCCCCAGAATATTGAATTAATTGACAGCCTCTTCCGTGATGCCCATACACTAAAGGGCTCATCAGCCATGATGGGTTTTGGGGTTGTCAGTGATGTTGCCCATCGTGCAGAGGACATCCTTGAGTCTGTAAGATCAGGGAAGATCGTCCCTGACAGGGAGACAATCAATTTTGTCTTTGAGGTGCTTGATATAGTGAAGGTCCTCCTTGATGATATTGCCTCTGGAAGGAGCGAGGACGGCTCCCTGAGGGACGCAATCAATAAGAAATATGACATACTTGTTAACAGAAGGGCGGGAAAAGAACAGGCTGAGGCAGAGATTCCTGTGGAAGGTGTTTCTACTGAGGCAGAGGATGAGTCAATTGATAAGGTCTATCAGTCTCTGGATAAGATCTTTGTTGAAAAAGAGGAAGGCGAATCCGATGTTATAAATGTGGATGAGGCCATTAAAGAGGTTGAAGAGGAGAGCGAGGTAAAAGAGGAAAATAAAGCAGAAGATGAAGAGGCAGAGGTTTCGTCTGCTGCAGGGCCTGCGAGGCCATTGGAGGTAGAACGAAGACCTCCCGGCAGGCGCAGCGCTGATGTAAGTGATATAGAAAAGAGGACGATCCGTGTACAGATAGACCAGCTTTCTAATCTGATGAACCTTGCCGGCGAATTGGTTGTTAACAGAAACAGGGTGGTAGGACAGCTTGAGTCTGTCAGGGATATAAGGGATGAGCTTGAAAAGAGCAAGGCGCGGCTTTTAAAGGTTGTTAAGGACTTTGAGGGCAAATACGAATTCAATCTCTCGCCAATGAGCTTCTCTTCTGATGTTGCAGAAAAGAAGAAGGCGCAGGGAGCAGGGGGATTTGAAGGCTTCTTTGAGCTTGAGTTTGACAGGTATGACGATTTTAATATCCTTTCCCGCAAGCTTGTAGAGATCACAAATGATATGTCCGAGATAATGGTAGAGCTCTCCGGATTCTTTTATAAGATTGAAGAGGGCGCATCCCAGATAAGCAAGATAACCACAAGCCTGCAGGAGGAGATCACCTTAGTACGAATGGTTGAAATAGAAAAGCTCTTCCAGAGGTTTACGAGGCTGGTAAGGGATGTTTCCCAAAGTCAGAATAAGAAGGTAAGGATTGACTTTATCGGCGGTGATACTAAGATTGATAAGGCGGTATTTGAACTAATAGCTGATCCGCTGATCCATATAATTAGAAATGCAATATCACATGGCATTGAGGCGCCTTATGACCGCAAATTAAACGGCAAGGATGAGACAGGACTGGTGTATGTTAAGGCCCATCAGGAAGGGAATAATGTTGTAATTGAGATAGGCGATGACGGCAATGGTATAAATCCCGATGATGTAAAAGAGGCAGCGATCGGGAAGAAATTTATTGCGAGGGCTGAAAAGGATACGTTGACAGATGAAGAGGCAATAAACCTTATATTCCTGCCGGGATTTTCCACATCTAAAGAGATTAGTGCCATATCCGGCAGGGGTGTCGGCATGGATGTGGTGAAGACCAATATAATGAAGCTGAACGGCCAGATTGAGGTGCAGACAGAGGTTGGGGCAGGCACTAAATTCATAATAAAACTGCCATCCACATTGGCTGTATCACAGGCATTGATTGTTAAATCAGGGGATCAGGAGTTTGCCATCCCCCTGAACCTGATTGATGAGACAACAAGATTTTCGCAGAAGGAGATAGATTATGTTGCAGGCTCTGAGGTGGTTAATCTAAGGGGAAGAGTTCTCCCTCTCCTGCGGCTTGAGAAGGTGCTCAATCTCCATGCCTCGCGTGAAAAAAGCCTGCATCCTGTTAATCTTAATCCGACGCTTATATTGAAACTGGCTGAAAAGAAGATAGCCCTTATGGTTGATGATATTACTGGGCAGGAAGAGATTGTTGTCAAGGGAGTGGGGGCTTATTTAAAGAACCTCAAGTTCTTTTCCGGAGCTACCATTTCCGGAGATGGTGATGTAAGATTCATAATAGATACTGCTGCGCTGGTTTCCGAGAGCCTCCTGACAGGCAAGAAGGCTGTGGATGTAAAGACCTCTCTCAGGGCAGAGAAGAAGACAGCAGATGCAGGGGTCTCTGTAAAGAAGCAGGATATCTCTCTTGAAAAGCCGAGGATTATTATTGTAGATGATTCTATAAGTATAAGAAAGTATGTAAGCCACTTTCTTATAAGGGCAGGTTATGAGGTTGAGGTGGCAAGCGACGGCTTTGAGGCCCTGAATAAGGTGGGACAGATAAAGGTAGACCTGATTATTACAGACCTTGAGATGCCGATAATGCATGGATATGAGCTTATTGCAGAATTAAAGAGGAATCCTGAACTCAGTAATATACCTATAATAGTACTGACATCAAGGGCAGGCGAGAAGCACAGGCAGAAGGCCTTTGAAATGGGCGCGCAGGAATATGTGGTAAAGCCCTTTGAAGAAGAGGTGCTTCTGGAGGGGGTTAAAAAGCTTCTGAAGTAGGTTATATAGGTCATATAGGTAATTTTATGGATAAGGCAAAGGCAGAAGAGCAGGTTATAATATTTTTATTAAAAGGCGAAAAATTCGGCCTTAATATAAAGAATCTGATATCTATCAGCGAGCCAGGCGAATTAAAGGAAGAAAGAGGGGAAGGGGTATACAGGGGCAGGCTGTCAGTCAGATCAAAGGAGGCGCCTGTTGTAAACCTGAATATGCTCCTGCAGCTCGGTGAAGGCAATTTCAGTGACAACGTAAAGATACTTGTGCTGGGGAATCCCAATAAGATGATAGGTCTGATAGTAGACGCAGTTTTAGAGGTTATTTCTTTTTCCCCCAAGGCAATAAGGCCTCTGCCAAAGATGATAATGGACAGCAGCATTACTTATTTTACGGGGGTCGGCAGGGTAAATGGCGAGGCGGTGCTTTTTTTAAATGAAAGTGAAATAATCTCTGCGTCCTATGCAGGAAAGGCCTGATGGAAAAGAAGGCTTCCGAATATCAGTTCATGATATTTCGGATATTTGATAAACTCTTTGGGGCGAGGCTTAATGACACAGTTGAGATATTGCCGCCTGCTAAGATAAGGGAGATACCCCTTTCCTATTTTTATGTAAAAGGGATAATGGATTACAGGGGTGATTTCCTGCCGGTGGTAAGCCTCAGGAGGAGATTCAGCCTTGATGACCCTATTGATGGCGAGAGGTTTGTTGTGATAATAAATTTAAGCGAACGACTCGGCCTGACAGTTGATGAGGTAATGGGAATTGCTACGGTTGAAGAAGGCAAGATAGAACCGCCGCCGCCAAAGGTAATGGGGATCGGTTCTCAATATATAAAGGGGATTATAAAATACGATGAGAGGCCTGTTGTAATACTTGATTTGTATGCGCTCTTTACGACCCAATGGAGAATTCAGATGGCGCTTTAGGCCGAATGACTCTTTAGGAAGGAATGTGAATGCCCAGAAAATTACTTCTTGCAGACAGCAGCATAACGATTCAAAAGGTGGTTGAATTCAGCCTTTCCACTGAGGGCTTTGATGTTACCTCAGCGAGGGATGGAGAGACTGCCATCAGACTGGCAGAGGAGATAATGCCTGATATTATTCTTGCCGATATATTCCTGCCGGGGATTGACGGGTATGAGTTGTGCAAAAGGATAAAGGCGAGTGAAAGGCTTAAGAATATCCCTGTTATTTTATTAGTCGGCAAGCCTGATTTTTTTGACATGAATAAGGCAAACCTCTCAGGCGCCTCAGATTACCTTAATAAACCATTTGAATCAGCAGAGCTTATTGACAAGGCAATAAGCTACATAGGCAATAGCAGCGGTGTGGATGCCTATGAGGTTGTGGAGCTTACTGAGGAAGATGCAATATCCCTGAAAGAAGAAGCAGCATTCGAAACAATACCTATTGAGGATATAAAGATTGAGGAGATAAAAGAAGATGAGGCCAGCGGCAGAGAACTATCAGGCGGCGAGGGCCTTTTAGGAGATATGGAGCTTGTCTCCTTTGAGAACCTTGATAGGGCGAGGGAGCTGGAACATGAGATAGGCCAGAAGATAATTATAGAGCCAGAAAAGAAGTCAGAAAAGAAGAAGGAAGAGGGGGATATACCATTTTATGATATAACTGAATTAGCAGGCGAAGGGGAGGCAAAACCTGCTGCAAAGGCTGTATCCAAAGAGGATATAGTCGCAGCTATAAAGGGCATGCTGTCTCCTGAGATGCTTAAGAAAGAGGCTGCCGGTGTAATTGAAACTGCTGTAAAGGGCATTGTAGGGGCAGTCTCCACAAGGGAGATAAAGGAACAGGTGGTAATGGCAGCCCAGAAATATTGTAAAGATGCAGCCGCAGGCATTTCTAAAGATGAGATCATGTCTGAGATGAAGATGGTATTGAATCAGGTGGTTAGAGAGAGGGTTGGCGGTATATCCTCGCAGGAGATAAAAGATGAGCAGATGCGTGTGGTGAGGGAATCAACCAAGGATATTGTAAAATCAGTATCGCCTGATGCTGTTATAAGGGAGTTAAGGAAGGATTTAGAGGCGCATGGCAGGAGGATGATAGAGGATGCCTCGTCAAGGGATGCAATCAATGACGTGATAAGGGATACTGTACAGAAACTTATTCCTTCTGACATAAAGAAGGAAGTGCTCTCAGTTATTAATGAAGAGGCAAAGAAACTTGCCAAGAACCTTTCAATAGATGATATAGGAAAAGAAATAGAGAGCGCCACTGCAAGGATATTTGAGGAAAAGATAGAGGGGATGATTATTAATGTCTCAAAGGATATTGCAGAGAAGGTTGTGTGGGAGGTAGTTCCATCCCTTGCAGAGGTAATAATAACCAGAGAGATTGAAAAGCTCAAGGCCGAAGGGTGAGAGTCGGTAATATTTCGCCACACCTATTTGTTTTTATAAATCTTATTATTGCCCTCCTTTCATTTTATATCTTTGCCCGTATCGGTTCGCATGGGGAATTTTTCTTTGTTCCTGTCCTTGCCCTTGCAATTATTTACGGCATTGTAAATTTAATAAGGCAGGGGAGGGGCCAGAGCCATTTCTCAATCCAGAGGGATATAAAACCTGTCATCCTGCTTAAAAAATCCATTGCACGATATATAGTATGGCTGATTATCTTATATGCAGGATACAGCTTTTATGATATACATCCATATTATAAGGCCATTGAAAAGAACAGGGTCTTCTTTTCCTATCTGCTAAAACTCTATCTGATTCTTGGCCTCCCGTATTTTTTTATAACACTCATATTTAAATCCTCAAGTACAGAGGATTTCTATGACCCTGCCATCAGGATAATTCATATTATTAAAGATATAACCCGCAGGCTCTTCAGGCAGGAGGGCATCGGCACTGTATTTAAGGTGTTCGCAAAACAATATAACAGAAAGGTATTGTTAAATATCATAATGAGGGGTTATTTTATCCCCTTTATGATTATTCAGGTGTATGCAAATATTGATAATGCCATACGATCCTCTCAATATAATTTTCAGGGTTATAACCTCTTTGCAATCCTTACATGGACAAGCGCCATACTCTGGCTCATGGATACGACAAATGCCAGCCTCAGTTACTGCATTGAATCGCGGTGGATAGAAAACAGGAGCCGCTCTATTGACATGACAGTCGGGGGATGGCTTGTCTGCCTTTCCTGTTATGCGCCTATGAATAATGTTACAGGGCTTCTTTTCCCTTTTGGCCCCCTTGCTGCGGAAAAATATCCTGATTCAATACTTTTTAATGATGCAGCATTTATTTACTCAATAAAATTTCTGGAAATATCAGCGCTCATTGCCCATGTATATGCAGATGTCTCCCTCGGCCCGTCTATTGCAAATATT
The DNA here is from genome assembly GCA_919903585.1 of Nitrospiria bacterium. Taxonomy (GTDB): domain Bacteria; phylum Nitrospirota; class CAKKRA01; order 9FT-COMBO-42-15; family 9FT-COMBO-42-15; genus JACPZJ01. The sequence continues at coordinate 8,445 of CAKKST010000144.1, forward strand.
ACATTTAAAAAACTTCAAACAAGAGGCCTCTATGGGATGATCAGGCATCCGGGAACTACTTTCAAACTCCTCCTATGGTGGGTTCAGTCTGTATTTTACACAAGGTTCTGGAGTATAGAATATCTTTCCGGCCATCTGATGTGGAATGTCATATATATTTTGCGCGCCCTTACTGAGGAGCGCCACCTGAAAAAATTTACAGAATACAGGGAATACATGAAAAAGGTGAGATACAGATTCATACCCGGTATAGTTTAGTCCTTCCTTTACCCCGTTAAAAAGGATGATTTTAAACCCGCAATATAACGCAAATTGCTTGCCCTTTCGTGGAATTAGTGTTAATATTTTGCTTAACTATGAAATACAAGAATGCCCTGTGCATACATCCACAAAGAAAAGAGATATCAGATATCGGAATCGTTCCACCTTTGGGTTTAGAGCATATTGCCTCTGCAATGAAGGATTTTGTAGAGAGGATTACAATAATAGATATGCGTTTTGAGAAAGACGCATTGGCATTTATAGATAAGACAACAGACCTTATCTGTATAAGTATAAACTGGTGGCATGAAGAAAAAGAGGTAAAGGAGCTGATAAACAGTCTTCCCAAAAACATCACGACCATTGCAGGGGGGAGATATGCCACTGAAAATGTTGATGTCTTTTTGAATGACTGCCCCAATATAAATATAATCGTAAGGGGTGACGGGGAGGAGATAATAAGGGATATCCTGCAGGATAAGCCTTTATCAGAGATTACCGGGATATCCTACAGAAAAAACGGATCTGTTATCCATAATACCCCAAGGAGCCTTTCAAGGGTTATGGATAATATTTACCCTGACAGGAGTTTAAGACGTTATAAATACACGGTAAAGCTGCAGGATCTGGATCTCGGTGTTGAATGGGATACCATATCAAGTTCAAGGGGCTGCCCGTTTAGCTGCAAATATTGTGATTTTAATTCCAATCCGCTCGGCCAGAAAAGGAACTGGTCAGCCCGCTCTCCTGAATCTGTTATTGAAGAGCTAAAAACAATCAACGCCAAGTATGTGGGTTTTACAGATGACAACATGACAAATGACCTAAAGAGGATGGAACGGATTTGCGATTTATTAATGGAAGAAAAGATAGACAAGATTTATTTTATAAATACGAGATTAAACATTGCTGCAAGACCTGACCTAATTGAAAAGATTTATAAGGCAGGTTTCAGGGTATTATTAGTAGGCCTTGAATCAACACAGGACAGGATGCTAAAGGCAATGCAAAAGGGATTTACAACCAAACAGGCAATGGAATGGGCAAAGGTGCTAAACAGATATAATTTCTTCATCCATGGTTATTTTATCATAGGGAATTTGGGTGAAAAAGAAGATGAGATGATGCAGATTCCATCTTATGCCCACAAATTAGGCGTAGATACCCTTGGGCTCAGCCAGTTGAGGATCAGGCGGTATTCCCCATTGCTGGATGTTATTAAGGATATGCCAAATTATCATATAGGCAGTGATGGAAAGGTATATTCTGATGAATATTCAATTGAGCGCTTAAAGCAGATCAGGCGCAGGGTTACAAGGGAGTTTTATAGTATACCGCATATCTTAAGGATTATTAAAAAGGCGATTATATTAAGGGCGCTGACCCCCAGTCTTTTTTTAAAAGGGATTAAAGGGGTTCTATTTGCAATAAAAAAGATGATTCAGAAGAAAAAGAAAAGGCGCAAAAAATTAAATAGTGTTAAAGCATCTGCGTAATCTTCTGGGATCTTTATATGCCAAAGCTAATTAAAAAAAGGTCAAAAAAGTCAGGCCTTCCCCCTGGAAGCCTCATTCATATCGGAGAAAAGAGGGATGAGGCAGTAAAGATTACTGTAATGGATTATGACGAAGCCCACCTGCAGGAAGAAGAGATAAAATCATTAGACAGATGTATCCCTTTAAAGGACAGACCCACTGTAACATGGATTAATGTAGATGGCGTTCACCAGGTTGATGTGCTGGAAAAGCTCGGCAACTGTTTTGGCCTGCATCCATTAATAATGGAGGATATTCTTAATACTGACCAGCGTCCAAAGAT
>CAKKST010000145.1 GCA_919903585.1 Nitrospiria bacterium
ACCTTTGGGCTTCCTGTAAATGTGTAGAGCCCTATCCTCTGGTCAGCAAGCAGCCACTCGCCAACTGTATTTCCAGCGCCAAAGACAATATTCAAAAGCCCCTTTGGCAGACCTGCCTCAATGAGGACACTTACAAGATTGATTGCAGACAAAGGTGTTGAAGACGCAGGCTTTAATACAACACTGTTTCCTGCAGCAATAGCAGGGCCGATTTTGTGGCAGACAAGGTTCATTGGAAAATTAAAAGGAGAGATGGCGCAGACAATGCCGATAGGTTCACGGATGGTAAAGGAGATGCGGTTTTCAGAGCCCTTTGCTGCTGCAACAGGAATCTCCTCGCCATGAATCCTCTTTGCCTCCTCTGCTGAATTCAGGAGCGTTGAGGCGCAGCGCATTACTTCAAGACGCGCATCCCGTATTGGTTTTCCTGCCTCAAGAGAGAGTGTTTTTGCAAACTCCTCTTTTCTTTCCAACAACAGCTCAGATGCCTTTTTCAGGATCTCGTATCTCTCAGATGGCGTTAACTTAATCTTCTTAAAGGCGCTCTCTGCGCTTGTTACAGCATCTTTAACATCTTCTTCTGATGCCTCTGAGACAGTTGCAAGCAGGGAGTTATCAAAGGGCGCACGGACTTCAAAGGTCTTTTTTGTTTTTCTCCATTCGCCGTTTATTAAAAGGCCGTGTGTTTCTATCATGGTTTTCTCTTTCACCCTCCCCCTAACCCCCTCCCGTCAAGGGAGGGGGTTAGGTAGGGCAAAACTTTAGCCTTGCTAAAGAAGCAACCCTAAAGGGTTGCCCTACAAAATTCCCTCTCCCCTTGTGGGAGAGGGCAAGGGTGAGGGGTAAATGTTTTACCTGCTCCTCCTGTATCTCATTGCCTTAAAGAGCCTCTCCTTTGCAAGCGCCTCTGCTGCATCTCGTGGGTATACCTTTTCCTTAAACACCTTCTCAAGCACCAGCCTCGTATTCTTGGTTATCTTGGTTTGCACTGCCTCAAAGGCCTCCTTCTCTGTACCATTCCTGTATTCAACAGATGTAAAGATAGCGCCGCCTGCATTGGCAATAAAATCAGGTATAGATAATATCCCTTTATCATGCAATATCTTTTCTGCACCAACTGTAACAGGTATATTTGCACCCTGTACAATAAGTTTTGTTTTAACCACATTTACATTTTTCTCATTTATAACATCAGGCCTTGCAGCAGGGACAAATATATCGCACTCTATCTTCAATATATCATCTACAGGGAGTCTTTCGCCCTTTTTATAATCAATCACACTCTTGCCCTCATTTTTTAATTTAATAAGCCCATCTATATCAAGGCCGTCTTTATTATAAATTGTTCCGTGCGTATCATTGGCAGCAATCAGCTTAACGCCCCTTTCAGAAAGAAACCTCGCAGAATGTTTGCCAACACTGCCAAAACCCTGCACCACAAGACCTGCACCATTTAAATCCATTTTTATAAAATCCTTTGCCACATCCGTTGCAACAGCAACGCCATAGGCTGTTGCACCAAGCTCATCCAGCGGTATGCCGCCAATCTCCTCTGGCCTTCCAACAGACCGCTTAATCTCATTATATATAATGGCCATGGATTCCTCATTCGTCCCCATGTCAGGGCCCGGAATATAGTCCACAAGATTTTTTATTCCCTGTGCAAAGAGCCTTAGCAATGCCTCTTTGTTTTTTGCCTTTGGGTCCGCAACAATACCAGACTTGCCGCCACCATGAGGTATGCCTGCTGCGGAATTTTTGAATGTCATTGCCCTTGCGAGCCTGAAGACCTCCTCTGCTGTTACATCTGCTGCCATGCGGACGCCGCCAATGGCAGGGCCTAAACTTGTATTGTCTATCACCACAATTGCCTTTAGATTTGATTTTGATTCATAGATGTGAACAACCTTTTCCGGCCCGATTTCATCAGTAGTCCAGACAAAATCCATGCGCTACCTCCTAATGTTAATAGGGATATTCTCAAGTCGTGATTATAATATCACTAACCTCACGGATTTGTAAAGGTTTCTATGGTGGGATGCAAGAAGAGTAGTTTTAAATACTAATAATGCAAATCCTCTTCAGTGATTCTTACATACACAGGGCTTAATGTTCCAAGCCCCTCTGTAAAGGAATCGCAGAGATTTAAGAGTTTTATCTTAAGATAATCACCCAAGTGCATTCCTTCAGAAAAGAGGACCTGCAAGGCAGCAGGTGTTGCGCCTTTTAGATTCTTGAAGTTGATGATAACATCCATCTCTGCCTTCTTTGCAGTAGACAGGATTCTTTTTTTAAGCTCATTGGCATTGAATTTGTCCAGTGTTCCCTCAAGCTCCACAAGGATTGCCTGAAGCCTTTCATTCTTCTTTACCCTGATCTCTAAAAAGGATTCAATCTGCCCGGACATGTCTCCAACCTTCTCTTTAATGGTGTGGAGTGTATTTGGTATAAGGTTCTTTGTCTCAACAGCAGGAAGTTTTCCCTGCAGTCTGTTCAATATTGAAGAGAGCGGTGATATTTCCCCCTTTGGCACCCTTTTTACCATCCGCCTGTATGCCCAATTGAAGTAGAGCCTTGGTATACGGAGCTGCTTTGTTGGAAGGACGCGCTGCAGAATAGAAGGCACCGAATAAAATTTATGATAAGCCCAGTGAAAACCGTCCTGAAGGGCCGCGGGCGACAGATTTTTGGGTTTAAACACCACATTTCTCCCATCGTAATGCGACCAGTCCTTGTCAATTATTCTCCCTTCCTGCTCCAGTTTTTTATAAAAGCCTGTTCCGGGGAAGGGGGTGAGTATGCTGAAGAGAACAAGGCCGACCCTGTTCTTCTTAAGAAAATCTACAGTCCTCTCAAATACAGACTCGTCATCATTATCAAAACCAAAGATCATACCTGCATTAACAAGTATGCCATTGTCATGAAATCTTTTTATTGATTCCTCATAGTCCGTTACCTTATTAAAGGATTTGTTAGCGCTTGCAAGGGTCTCCTGCGATATAGATTCTATTCCAACAAATAAGGATGTGCAGCCGCTCTTTGCGGCTAATTCAAGCAATTCAGGGTCTCTTGCCAGTGTTATGCTTGCCTGGCTCCCCCACTGTTTTTTTAGCGGTATTAATGCCTTAAATAGTTCCCTTGCATATGCCTTGTTTCCGGCAATATTGTCATCAACAAAGACCACAAATTTTCCGTCAAGCGCAGCTATCTCATCTATAACATCCTTGACAGGCCGCAGCCTGAAGGTATTTCCAAAAAAGGTTGTTACTGAACAGAAGTCGCAGCCATAGGGACAGCCCCTGCTTGCCTGCAGGCAGTTGTTTGTCATATACGCCCCCGGCCTCAGGAGCGAAAGCCTCTGCGGCGGCAGGCCTTCAAGTGATGGGAGGGTGTCCATCTTATAAAATGGTTTTAACTCGCCCTTTTTAAAATCCTCAAGCAGGCTCGGCCAAATCTTCTCTGCCTCGCCAATTACAACTGTATCAGCATGTTCTTTAGCCTCTTCAGGGAGCGCTGTTGGGTGAATGCCGCCGAGCACCACCTTTACACCCCTCTTTCTGAATCTGTCTGATATTTCATATGCCCGTGGCGCTAAGAAGGGCATTGCAGAGATGCCTACTAAATCAACATCCATGTCAAAATCTATCTTTTCAACGCCCTCATCAACAAGCCTTACCTCTATATCTCTTGGTGTGAGTGCACCGAGTGTTGTAAGGCTCAGCCGTGGAAACCAGAAGGACCTTACCTCCTTCTTTGAAAAACTATAGCAGGAATCCTGCAGTTCTGGCGATATTAATAATACCTTCATCAAAAAACCTCCCTAAAATCCTTACATATATTTTAAAACTACAGCTTAAATCATAAACTAATTTTACCTGTCTCGTCAAGGACTATTTTTCTACCCTTATTTCTATCTCCTGTGATGCGGGGCCTTCGTCAAAGGGCGGGGTAGGGCTGTGTGTAGCCCTGATAATGTAATAATAGGCGCCTGGAGCAAGGCCTATATCTGCAAAGCTGGTAGAGCTGCCTTTTATTAATTCTTTGTTTACAGGTGGCTCTGGATATATCCCCTTGCTCTTACTTCTGTAGATATTGAATCCCTTTACCCCCTTTTTTGGCGCCTCCCATTTAAGGATTACTGTGCCATTCTGTGCAGTACCCTGAAACTTCAAGGGCGAGTCAGGCGGTATGACGGGTGTTAAGATTATCTCCTCTGATTCAGGGCTTAATAGCCCTGATTTTGCCTCTACAATAATCTTGTAGCTGTATGGTATTTTATAGGTGAGGCCGGGCGGAAAGAGGTCATCACCAGTATCAACAAAGAATACCCTGTTATCTTTTATAATTGCAGGCGCCGGCCTCTCCATGTCTATCATTGCAATCTTAATATATGCGCAGCCGCAGCCGCCTGTCTCCCTGTCCCTCACATCTGCACGAAGGAGCATAAATCGGGAGAGGTCTTTTAACTTGGAGCCGTCCATGTTTTTTGTCGGGATTTCCCAGCTAAGATATGCAGAGCTTCCCTTTGTGTAGCCCTGTATATTTGAGGGCGGCGCAGGCGGTGAGATGCCTGGAATAATCGGATCACCCTTTCTGCCGCAGGCAGACAGGGTGACAAGTACAATAATAAGAAGAATTTTTGATTTTTGTAGAATATACCACACAATAATATTATTTGTTGGGGCAGACCTATGTGTCTGCCCTTTATCAAGGGCGAACACAAGGTTCGCCCCTACAGGTCTTCAATCTCTCTAATCCTTTTTAACACCTGCTTCTTTGATGTGCCGCCGATATGATCCCTTTTCTCTACTACCTTTTCGATGGTAATCATTTTGAGAATATCACTGTCAAATTTTGAAGAGAAGCCCTTCCATTCAGATAAAGCCAATTTATTTAACGGCCTGCCTTTATCAAGGCAGTAGCGGACGATCCTGCCGACTATCTCATGGGCTGTGCGGAAGGGCACGGCTTTTTTTACAAGATAATCCGCCACATCTGTTGCGAGGATAAGGCCGTCTGCCATAGCAGACTGAATCCTGTTCCTGCTTATCTTTATGCCTTTTATCATCTCTGTATAAATCATTAGTGCAGCCTTCAAGGTGTCTACAGTGTCAAAGAGCGGCTCCTTGTCCTCCTGCATGTCCCTGTTGTATGAAAGCGGGAGGCCCTTCATCAAAACTAAAAGCGAGAGGAGGTTCCCATATATCCTGCCTGTTTTACCGCGCACAAGCTCAGCCACATCAGGATTCTTCTTCTGGGGCATCATGCTGCTTCCTGTGCAAAAGGCATCAGGCAGTTCAATAAATCCAAATTCACTTGTAGACCATATAATGAGCTCCTCACTCATCCTTGAAAAGTGCATCATCATAATAGATGAAGCAGCGAGGAATTCAATTACAAAGTCCCTGTCTGATACTGCATCAAGGCTGTTATTGGTTACATTATCAAAGCCGAGCTGTCTCGCAACATATCCCCTGTCAATCGGAAATGTTGTGCCTGCAAGTGCGCCTGAGCCGAGCGGCATGACATCTGTTCTCTTATAACAATCCTCCAGCCGTTCCTTATCCCTCTTAAACATCTCATAATATGCAAGGAGATGATGTGAAAAGAGTATCGGCTGAGCCTGCTGGAGGTGCGTATAGCCGGGCATGATTAGATTAATATTCTTTTTGGCAAGCAAAATGAGTGCGCCCTGAAATTTCTTAATGAGTGAAATGATACCCTTTATTTCATCCCTTAGATAAAGCCTTATATCAAGGCTGACCTGATCATTCCTGCTTCGTGCTGTATGAAGCTTTTTGCCTGTGTCACCTATTAAGGAGATGAGCCTCCTCTCCACTGCCATGTGAATATCTTCATCCTCTATGGAAAACCTAAATTTTCCTGAGTCAATCTCCTTCTCAATTGTCTTAAGGCCCTTAACGATCTTCCCTGCCTCTGCCTTTTTGGTTATCCCTTTTTTCGCCAGCATCCGCGCATGGGCAATACTGCCGGCAATATCATATTTATACAATTTCCAATCAAAGGGTATAGAGGCTGTAAACTCCTCAACGAGTTTGTTTGTTGTTTCTTTAAACCTTCCTGACCAGAGTTTATTATTCATTCTAGTTCCTTAGCTATTTATATTTCTCACCCTCCCCTAACCCCTCCCGTCAAGGGAGGGGCTGTAGGGCAAGGCTTTAGCCTTGCAAAAAAGCAACCCTAAAGGGTTGCCCTACAAAAATTCCCTCTCCCCTTGCGGGAGAGGGCAAGGGTGAGGGGTTATCTTCTGATCTTCAACCTCAGTGCATTCAGCCTAATAAAGCCCTCTGCATCCTTCTGATTATAAACAGTATCCTCTTCAAATGTTGCAAGCTCTGACTTATATAATGATACAGGCGATCTTCTGCCGACAACATAACAGTTGCCTTTATACAGCTTCAGCCGCACTGTTCCTGTTACATTCTTCTGTGATTCATCTATTGCCTTTTGCAGCATATCCCTTTCAGGCGAGAACCAGTAGCCATAATACACAAGCTCAGCGTAACGGGGCATTAATGAATCTCGCAGGTGCATTACCTCCCTGTCCATTGTTATGGACTCCACAGCACGGTGCGCAGTATGAAGTATTGTGCCGCCCGGCGTCTCATATACACCGCGTGATTTTATCCCCACATAACGGTTCTCAACCATATCCACCCTGCCTATGCCATTTCTGCCGCCTATCTTATTCAACTCAGTCAATAATTTTGCAGGAGACATCTTCTTGTTATTTATGGCAGCAGGGTTTCCATTTTTAAATGTTAGCTCAATATATGTTGGTTTATTCGGCGACTTCTCTGCCGGCACACTCATGGTATACATATCAGACGGCGGCTCTGCCCATGGGTCTTCAAGTATCCCTCCTTCATAGCTTATATGAAAGAGATTTCTGTCCGTGCTGTATGGTTTTTCCTTTGTTGCTGCAACAGGGATATTATGGAGCTCGGCATATTCAATAAGCCCCTGCCTTGATTTAAAATCCCACTCCCTCCAAGGCGCGATGATCTTTATCTTTGGATTAAGCGCCATGTATGTTAACTCAAAGCGCACCTGATCATTTCCCTTGCCTGTTGCGCCATGGGCAACTGCATCCGCGCCCTCTTTGTTTGCTATTTCTATCTGGCGCTTTGCAATAAGCGGCCTTGCAATGGATGTCCCGAGTAGATAGCTCCCTTCATAAATTGCATTTGCGCGGAGCATGGGGAAGATAAAGTCCCTGACAAATTCCTCCCGCAGGTCTTCAATGTATATCTTGCCGGCGCCTGTATTTAATGCCTTCTTGCGTAAAGGCGTGAGCTCTTCACCCTGCCCGAGGTCAGCAGCAAAGGCGATTACCTCGCAATGATAGTTCTCCTTCAGCCATTTTATTGCAACAGATGTGTCAAGACCGCCTGAATATGCAAGTACAACTTTTTTGATATTCCCACTTTTCATTTCATCAACCTTACCATCACTGCCTTTTGTGTATGCAAACGGTTCTCTGCCTGATCAAAGATAACAGAATTTGGTCCTTCCATAGCATCCGCAGTTATCTCTTCTCCCCTGTGCGCAGGCAGGCAGTGCATAATGAGTACATCAGGTTTTGCAACATTTAACAGCTTTTTATTTATCTGATAACCCTTAAATGCCTTTACCCTTTTCTTATGCTCCTTTTCCTGTCCCATGCTCGCCCACACATCTGTATAAA
>CAKKST010000146.1 GCA_919903585.1 Nitrospiria bacterium
AGAAAGAATAATTCCAAAAGAATAATGCTTAAGGAGGCTTTATGAGGCATATAGTTTTAGGTTTATTAATGATCTTTTTTGTTGCTATGTCAGGCTGTTCGGACAAGGCAGCAGGGCTTTATGATATTGCACAGTTTGAGGAGCTCCAGAAAAACAAGAAACATGCTACAGAGTTATACGAGGAGATTATAAAGAAATATCCTGACTCTGAGTATGCAAAGAAGGCAAAGGAGAGACTCTCTAAATTAAAAGCTGAGACAGAGGGTGATAAGAAATGAAAAGCTATCGTAGGGAGCTGTGGTTTAATGTGCCGACACGCAGGGCATTTATTAATATTACGTCTCAGATAGAGGAGTGCCTAAAGGAAAGCGGCATCAAAGAAGGCCTTGTGCTAATAAATGCCATGCACATAACTGCATCAGTTTTTATTAATGATGATGAATCTGGCTTGCATCATGACTTTGACAAATGGCTTGAAAGGCTTGCGCCACATGAGCCAGTTTCTCAATACAGGCATAATGTCGGCGAAGATAATGCCGATGCACATCTAAAAAGGCAGGTTATGGGCAGAGAGGTTGTTGCTGCTGTTACAGAGGGAAAGCTGGACTTTGGCCCCTGGGAGCAAATATTCTATGGGGAGTTTGACGGCAGAAGGAAGAAGAGGGTCTTGGTAAAGATTATCGGGGAGTAGTTTTATTGACCGGGCTGAAGGCATGATTAGAAAAAAACTTACTATAATCTACCATAACTCATCCCCTATAGTTCAATATTTGAACAGTTCTAGTCAAAAATCTCAGCATAATCTACCTCAATCCCATTTTTGACCTTTTTGTAATAGATAATCTTTGCGTTGATATCTTCGCTTAATGATTTTTTTGTTTTGTAAGTGTCTGGCTTTATTGATACTGGCATATCGCCAATATAACCATCTATCCCTTTTGATTCATCTCCTTTATTTGAAAGCCTATAATTAGCCCTTTTAATCTCTGCGGCCTTCTTTAATATCGCCTCCTGAAATTTAAGGCCGAGAAAGGTTTGGACAATAACAAGATCCCTGACCCATAGATTAACCATGTTGTCGTCAATCTTATTTAATGCATCCTTCATGTTTTCAAGCATTGACAATATCTTCCCCTTTGCATTTTCTATTGCATCAGGATACCTTTGAAGATACCAATCTTCCCACTCATCTATGGTTTTGCCTGTAAATTCCTGAATTAAATCTGTAAGCTGTCCAACAACCCTTGGCCTTGTCCCCTGTGCATTCTGATTGGCAAGATTGATTATCTGCCTTACATATTTGGGGAATGACGGCGCTTCTATCTCCAGATATTTTCTTATTGCTTCATTTGTGAGCTTTATCTTCATTCAGGGTTTTCCATATTATTTTTGCATGGCAAGAAATCTGTTTTTGTATTTAAAATTAAGAGAAGGATCAACATAAGCCAGCTTATTTTTAATGAGATGTGCATTGACAAAGGTCTTATTTTTTAAATAGAGATAACATAGCAGATTACCATTGTCATCATGCTTAATAACATCAAATTTAAGGAATACCTTCTGACCCTTCAGCTTTTCTTTCAAAAACTGAAGCGCCTTTCCATTTATCTCTTTTTTTTCTTTAATGCCAAGCAATCTGACCTTTAGGCCATTAT
>CAKKST010000147.1 GCA_919903585.1 Nitrospiria bacterium
CGGCATCTCTGATGTCATGGCTGCATAGGCATCGGCAACTGCAATCACCATTGCTAAATATGGTATATCCTTTCCCTTTAACCCATCAGGATAGCCGCCGCCATTATACCACTCATGGTGGTAATGGATAATAGGCGCGAGATGCCTTAAGGCAGTGACATTTTCTATAATCTTTGCGCCTGTAGCAGGATGTTCCCTTATTATTCTCCACTCCTCTTCTGTAAGGGTATCAGGCTTTTGCAAAACGGCATTGCTGATTGTTACAATACCTATATCGTGCAGGAGTGATGCCAGCCTAAGCGTTTCTTTCTCTGTATCATTAAGGCTCAGGGTCTGCGACAGGAGTGAGGCATAACGTTCCACCTTTTCTGAATGGTCACGGAAAAAGGTGGCCTTTACATCTAATGCAGTTATTATAGACTGGATATCGTTCAGGTCATTGTTTAAAAGTGCAGCGATCTGCATTGGGTTGTGCTCTAACTGGGCAATCAGTGTCTCGCGATACATGAAGACACAATTTCTTCCTGTCTTCTTTGCCGTGTATAGCGCCTGATCAGCCCTTTCAATCAATAATTCAACAGATGGGGCACATTCAGGAAAGCATGAGATCCCAATGCTTACTGTAATCTTTATCTCCTTTCCATGATTTATTAAGAATGCGGTATTGGCAACGACCTTTCTTATCCTCTCACCCACAATCTTTGCGCCATCAATATTTGTCTCAGGCAGGATAATTGCAAATTCCTCGCCTCCATACCTTGCAGCAAGGTCAACCTGACGAATCTGCCCTTTAAATATCGCAGCTAAGGTTCTAAGAACAGCATCGCCTGCAGGATGGCCGTAGGTATCATTGACCCATTTAAAGTGATCAATGTCTAACATTAGTAATGAGAAGGTATTGTTATATCGCCTTGAGCGGGAGGTCTCTGTGCTGAGCTGTTCCATAAAGACCCTGCGGTTGGCAAGGCCTGTAAGGCCGTCCTTTGCTGCAAGCTCCACTGTTTTATTATAGAGCCTTGCATTTTCAATGGCAGTAACTGCCTGCAGGCTGAGCATCATCAAAAAGTCGTTATCATCCTCTGTAAAAGTCCCGCCGCCCTGCTTGTTTGCAACAAAGAGCCCGCCAAGAATACCACTTCTGGACAATAGCGGAATGCCTGTAAGGGCGCCAATTGGCGGGTGGCCATCGGGCAAACCAACAGAACGTGGATCAGCAGAGGCATTGTCAAGATAAAGCGGAACACCCTCACGCAGAACCACACCGAGAAGTCCCTTTCCCTGCGGCAATCGTTTTACAGAAAAT
>CAKKST010000148.1 GCA_919903585.1 Nitrospiria bacterium
GGTGAAGCTCGATGCACGCAATTCGCTTAAAACCATGCCAGACCCCATAGTGGAGCGACTTTGGGCTGATCGAAACAAACTGCATGAGTATATCTCTCTTTGGGCCGATTGTGTTGATTACGCACTTGGTCTCGATGATTTACAGAAAAGAGGTGGTTTTGGTAGATTTGCGCAAGAGCTTCTCAATAGCGGGGACCAACAGTTAAAAGCGACTATTGCGCTCCTCCTCGAAAATAGACCAAACCCAAAAGCTATGGAATCTGCAAGAATGTCGACCGAGATGTTCTTAAAGGTTTTCCTTGCCGCAAAGGCTGGGCTAACTGAGAAAGAAGCCAAGGACAAGATTAGGCATGATCTTGAAAAGGCGTTAAACAGATGCTTGGCTTTTGATGCTAAATCTGAGCTACAAGATATTCAACCTGACCTTAACGTCTTTCCAGATATTGGAGACCGGTATAAGGGAACTGATAAACCGCCAAGAGAGCTTTGGCGAGCTTATGCGATTGCGCAACTTACAGGAACTACAGTAGCTCGGACACTCTCAGGACGTGATGTACGCAAGACAATAAGGACGAGTTGAATCCTAAAGACGCAGTACCACATAACGAGTCGCTCTACCAGATCGCCCAAACTGCGGGCTCTCGGTGAGCTTTGTGTTAGCCATGGAGAACAACATGGCTTTCCGCTCGTAAAAATGGTATAGTTCGACAATTATGAGACTTTTTGAGAAAAATGGACATGCGATTATCTGGGGTGATGCCATTGAGGCCCTTTCGAGCGAGATTCCCGATTGCTCATTAGATCTAATATTCGCTGACCCGCCTTACAATATCGGGAAAAACTTTAACGGCAGGAAAGACCGTTGGCCATCTGATGATGCATACCTTTCGTGGTGTTATGAGTGGCTCAATCTCTGCATCGCAAAGCTGAAGCCACACGGTAGCTTCTATGTCATGACGGCCACTCAGAACATGCCGTACTTCGATATCTTTCTACGTAAACGCCTCCACATTCTCAGCCGGATTGTCTGGGCGTACGACAGCTCGGGAGTACAGGCTCGCAATTATTTTGGCTCTCTCTATGAACCCATCCTCTTCTGTGTGAAGGACAAGGACAACTACACATTCAACGCTGAAGACATCCTCGTTGAAGCTCGAACGGGCGCAACGCGTAAGCTTATCGATTACAGAAAACCCACTCCGAAAATGTACAATAGCAAGAAGGTCCCCGGTAATGTCTGGAGTATTCCACGCGTTCGGTATCGGATGGAAGAATACGAGAACCACCCTACACAGAAGCCTACGGCGCTTCTGGAACGAATCATTAAGGCGAGCTCAAACCCCGGAGACCTCGTTCTAGATCCGTTCTCGGGAACGTTCACTACGTCACATGTTGCCAAGACACATGGGCGGAATTCTCTTGGTATCGAGATCGAGGAAGAATACGTAAAGATAGGGCTTCGTAGACTGCACATCCAGGATACGTACAATGATAAGGTTCTACGGCGTGAGCCGAAGACATATGAACAGCAGGATGCAGATTCCCAGCAACACTTGACCCTTTTTGAGAGGCGCGCACAATGGAACACGACTTCACACCAGTAATCAGGAAAATCCTGACAAAGCATTTCAAAGATAAGGCAGAAGACCTCTTTGAGAAGAGCCCCCTCTTGCAGTACATCAATCTCAAGACAGTCTCCGCCACACGCGGATCAAAAGCAAGAAGCAGTTTCGCAAACCTATATGCTATATACGTCTTGGCGGAAGACTACATCAAGCACGGATATCACAAAAAAGGCGATTACTCAAAGTATGAAGGAGCGCAATTTTCAAAACTGTTCAAGCGACAGCGTGAGCTTCCTTTTGGCCGCAAACTTCAGAACCACGCTCTGAATCACCGAATGAATGAAGAATTCCGTAAATTCTTCCCTCAGATAGATGCTCAGCCAATTTTGCGAGTAGTTGAAACCAAGCGGTACTGGATCAATGAGAAGTTGATTGTACCATCACTCGGACGGAAGACCTTTAACCTTACACAAGCCATCATCGAAATTGTAGAAACATATTCCAGAACTAAACTGGCAGCTTTTGAAGGATTTATTCAGACTTGCGAGAAGCTGCGGGTAATATCGAAACAGAAGAATACGAAGGTGGAAGAATTCGTTCTTGGGCTCCTGGCTCCAAACGTTGATGCCCGTGTCTTTGAAATTGTCAGCTATGCAATTCTCAAGTACTTTTACCACGATCAGACTGTGTATTTCGGGTTTCAACTCGATGATCTGGAGAAATCGCCGTTAATCCTGTACAAGACGGGGCGCACAAACGCCAATGACGGCGGAATCGACTTCGTGATGAAGCCTCTCGGTAGGTTTTTCCAAGTTACCGAAACACTAGATGTTCGGAAATACTTCTTGGACATCGACAAGATAGAACGTTATCCAATCACTTTCGTTATTAAGTCGTCCGAGTCGGTTGGAATACTATCCAGGAAATTGCGAGAAGGAGCCGAACGCCAATACGCAATCAAAGCAATTGTTGATAAGTACATGGCTTGCATCGAGGAGATTATCAACATCTCCATGCTGCAAGAACGATTCAGGAGTAGCGTTGCCCAAGGTTATCTGAGCAGCATTATGGATGAGATCGTCCGGCAAAGCAAAGTTGAGTTCAACTATGAGGAGCCTGACGACGAAGATGATGAAGATGAATGAAGCCGGCTAACAATCGCATCGACTTGTACAGTGAAAAGGCGCGCTTTTGCGCGCCTTTTCACTGCCGGTCATGCGCGCGTTCGACAAAGAAAGGAAATCATATTATGAAACTAATCCTCATATCAATAGTCCTTGTTGCTGCGGCTGCCATTCCGGCGTTGTCCCAAACAAACGAGTCGAAGGCGGTAACACCGGATAAAGACACGGTTGCGGTGGTCCTCGGTAAGACGATCACCATCAAAGACAAGGACAGGTTGAATGGATTGATTTTTGGGGCGCTTTTGGAACAATACGCAAAGGAAAATAAGATTGAGCCGACAGAGGCTGAATTGGATGCATTTGTGCAGAAGACAGAGGAAATGAAAAAGCAGCAGCATGCAAAGTTTGAAAAAGACAGAGATAATTTGTTGAAAGAGTTGAAATCCAAGTCCCTCACTGAACAGGAGCGAACAGAGAAGACCTCAAGGCTGCAAACACTCGAAAATATTCTGAAGACGAGCAAAGAAGTAGATGAAAAGGCTAAGGGAATGGAAGAACAGATGCAGATGATGAGACGAAATATGGCGCGGCATTTCGTCAAATCATGGAAAATCAACAAGTCGCTGTATGAGAAGTACGGTGGGCGTATTATTTTCCAACAGGCTGGTGTCGAGCCGCTGGATGCGTATCGAGAATTTTTGAAAGAACAAGAAAAGAAGGGGGCATTTAAAATTTTTGACAAGGATTATGAAATATCCTTCTGGAAATATTTCATAAATGACTCGATGCACACGTTCTACTCAAAGGAGGACGGAGCCAAGTTCATGAAGACTCCTTGGTGGCTCATGGACAAACCACTAGGTGATTAAAAATCAAAAAGGGCGTTAGGCCTTTGATAATCCCAGATTAAAGAATAAGGTTATTGAGCCAGAGATAAAATATATATTCCTGCTTCTGCTTGTCTTTATGTATTTTGTAAATCTTGGCGAGGGTCATGCAATCCTGCCTGCCTTTGTGCTTGGATTATTAATGTACAGGCACTTCTAAAGAGACATCAGATGGCATTACTGTAATCCTACCGCCACCGTTTATATCTTCTATCTTAATCTCAACAGGCAAAAAGTGTTTTATTGCCCAAATGTTTGTTAAAAGATGCTGTGTAATCTGGCTTGTGGTAAATCTTGATTCCCTTCTCGCCATTGCCATGTAAAGAATTAACTGGTCAGAAAGATGCGGGTCAATGGCGCCTTTGGCCTCTATAAAATCAAAAAACTCCTTGCACGCCTCTCCTGCAACCTCCTCTGCCTTTTTTCCTATTGCCCCAAGAGAAGAAAAACCTGCAACAGAGTTTTCAAACTCTGCTAATAGAAAAAAGAAGGTTCCTTTGCCATAGGAGGGCGCATTGATAATGTCTATATCTGCCTCTATCCCCTTTTTATTTAATAGACTTAGCCCTTTATCCCTCTGCCTCTCTGCAATGCTTAATGGAAGATTTGAAACAGCAGAGA
>CAKKST010000149.1 GCA_919903585.1 Nitrospiria bacterium
ATAGAGACAATAAACCCCATTGTTTCAGAGGCGGTTGATAAGGCAGGGGTAAAACTTGCAGATGTAAATGCAATTGCAGTAACAAGCGGCCCGGGGCTTATTGGCGCACTTATTGTTGGCGTCTCTTTTGCCAAGTCCCTTGCCTATTCTATAAATAGGCCATTAGTATCTGTTAATCACCTTGAGGCGCATATCTTTTCAATTGGCCCTGAGCAAGAGGTATCCTTTCCTTTTATCTCCCTTTTAGTCTCTGGCGGCCACACCAATCTTTATCTTGTAAGGGATTACGGTTGCTATGAGATGCTCGGCAGGACTTATGATGATGCTGCAGGAGAGGCCTTTGACAAGGTTGCAAAGCTGCTGAATCTTGGTTATCCGGGCGGCCCGATTATTGACAAATTAGCAAAGGAAGGCAATTCAAAGGCATTTAATTTTCCAAGGGCGCTCCATTTAAAAGAGTCTTTTAACTTTAGCTTTAGCGGGTTAAAGACCGCTGTGATGGAGCATGTAAGGGAGACGAGAATATTGGGGCTTGAGAAAAAGATAAATCAGGCTGATGTGGCTGCGAGCTTCCAGCAGGCTGTGGTTGATGTCCTTGTATCAAAGACCATAGCCTCTGCAAAAAGCAAGGGGGTTAGGGATATTGTTGTTGCCGGAGGTGTTGCAGCAAACGAGCAATTGCGAAGTGAGTTGAAAGAGGCTGCCATAAAAGAGGAATTGCAGCTTCATATTCCGTCATTACAATATTGCACAGATAATGCAGCAATGGTTGCAGGCATTGGTTATCATAAGCTGATAAAGGGTAAGATAGCAGATTTGGATCTAAATCCACAGGCTGATTTATCTCTACTCAATTGGGATAGTTAAACTTATTGGCTCATCGTGAAAGAGTGTGGGTAAAAAGGAGACATAAATCACCTATAACATAGCATAAAATAAAGGGAGAAAGAAGTTTGAATTTGGCAGAAAAATCTGTGTATATTATTTAGATTCCCGCTCAAAAGCACTGCGGGAATGACACTATTATATGTTTGTCATTCCTGCGTGTATCTGGCAGGAATCCAGTCTTGCACTCCTGGCAGAAGCATTGTAGGCACGGTTTAAACCGTGCCTACAACGGGAATGGGCGCTATGGAATATGCTTTGATTTATTTAACATAAATTAATGCGTTTGTATTAGCTGCTGGTGTCAACTATAAACTGAAAATTCCTTTTATATCCGCCAATAAATTCCACCTCTATCTCCCACTGGGCAGTGATGGTTAAGACACCCTCTCCACTCCTTTTAATAATGATGTCTTCTTTTTCCAGAGGCAAATCCAGTTCTTTTGCCTTTTTATATAAGTCATTTAATATATTTTCGTCTTTAATTACTCTTGCCATCTTTGTCTTTGCCTGTGCAGTGTCCCTGAAGCTGTAATAATTCAGGTAGTGGGGGAGGAGCATATAACTGAGATATATAGCTGATGCGACTATTAAGATTAATATAAGTCCAAAAATTTTGGAATTACCGGAAGAATTTGTTATAATATGTCTGTTTTTATTCATTATATCTCCTTTATAAATCGCTATTATAGAATATTTTGCAAACAAAGGGAAGGGGTATCTTTTCCCTTGACAAATAGGGGGAGGCTAAGTATAATTCCAACGCCCAGACTCTCGGATGTGCCCAGAAAAATTAAATAAATCAAAGGGTTTTAAATGGTTATAGATTTAAGAAACATACCAGAGGAGGGGCTTGATTTAAGTTATAAAGAGGCCATTGAAAGGCTGTCTTTAGATAAGGAAGGGTATTCTTTCTCTGCAGATGTGGCTGTAAATACTCATATTAAGAAGGAAGGGGATACTGTTTTCATTAGCGGCAGTTTGGAGGCTGAAATGGAAATAGGGTGCAGCCGCTGCCTCATGAAATTCACTTTTAGAATCAATCCCCATTTTGCAGTGGATTATATACCTTCCCCTCAGCATAAAGAGGAGGGGGAGTTAGAATTAACAGGGTCAGAGATGGAGGTCGGATTTTATAAAGGTGATACACTGGAGCTTGATGAATTGGTGAAGGAGCAGATTATCCTGTCAATACCAATGCAGCCTTTGTGCAGTCCATCCTGCAAGGGGATATGCCCTGTATGCGGCCAGAATTTGAATATAAAGGAGTGTGGCTGCGGTAAGGATAGTATAAGCCCGCACTTTGCAGTATTAAAAAATTTCTTAAAGAAAGAGTAACTTAAGAAGGGAGTATTTAGAATGGGAAATCCAAAACACAAGATATCAAAAGCCAGAAGGGATAAGAGGCGGACGCATAAATATTTAAGCGCACCTGCTTTAATAGCCTGTCCAAAGTGCAACGAGCCAAAGTTGCCCCATCGCGCCTGTCTTAACTGCGGGACCTATAAAGGTGAAGAAGTAATTACCATTAAGAAGGTTCAGCAGGCCTAAGATAAGTGAAGCCCATGAATAAGGGGCAGACCGATCATTCATTCACCCTGTTAGAATCTAACAGGGTTTATTGTTATAAGAAATAGCGGGGATTTATGAAGATTGCGCTTGATGCAATGGGAGGGGATTATGCCCCTGCGAATATAGTTGAAGGGGCTGTCCTTGCAGCAAAGGAATACGGGGTTGAGATAATCCTCGTGGGTGAGGAGGGGGCAGTCTCTGCTGAGCTGGCAAAGTATAAAACTGAAGGGGTTTCTATTTCTATTGTCCATGCCTCACAGGTCGTGGATATGCACGATTCACCCTCTATTGTTATCAGAAAGAAGAGGGACTCCTCTATCTGGATTGCAACAAAACTCGTTAAGGATAAAGAGGCGGTTGCTGTTATAAGCGCTGGCAATACAGGCGCTGCAATGGCAGCAGCCTTCTTTGTTCTGGGCACAATAAAAGGGGTGGAGAGGCCTGCGATTGCAGCACTCCTTCCCACGATATCAGGGACAACAATTATGATTGATGTAGGCGCAAATGTTGACTGTAAGGCAGAGCACCTATTTCAGTTTGCAATAATGGGCGATATTTATGCAAAGTACATATACAAAAAACAGAATCCGAAGGTTGGGCTATTAAGCATCGGCGCGGAGGCCACAAAGGGTAATGAGGTTACAAAGGAGGCATTTCAGTATCTGAAAGGCTCACAGCTCAATTTTATAGGCAATGTTGAGGGAAGGGATGTGTATCAGGGTAATGCCGATGTTATAGTCTGCGACGGGTTTATTGGTAATGTGGCATTAAAAATCAGCGAAGGGCTTGCTGATGCCATTGGCAAGATGCTAAAAAAGGAGATTGCAAATACAAGATTCGGGAGGCTGGGATATATGTTTTTAAAGCCGGCATTTGTTAATTTTAGAAAGAGGGTTGATTATTCAGAGTATGGCGGCGCCCCGCTCCTCGGCGTGGATGGAGTTTCAATTATATCACATGGCAGGTCATCTGCAAAGGCTATAAAGAATGCAATTAAGGTGGCAAAGGAATTTCACGAAAGCAGAATAATTGAGCATAAACAGAGCGATATTGCAAAGAGTATGAATGCATATAAGGAAAAGGAAAAAAAATCGGGGCAAAAAGGGGCAGTAAAATAATGCTAAGGTCTCGTATAATAGGGACAGGCGCCTATGCCCCTTCAAAGGTACTTACAAATTTTGATCTTGAGAAACTGGTGGACACCTCTGATGAATGGATAATGGAGCGGACAGGTATAAGGGAGAGAAGGATTGCGGCAGAGGATGAGGCAACATCTGACCTTTCAATAAAGGCAGCAAATAATGCCATAAAGATGGCAGGTATCAAACCTGAGGATATTGATCTAATTATCGTCGGAACAGTTACACCTGATATGTTCTTTCCGTCAACAGCAAGTATTGTGCAGGGTAAGATAGGCGCAAAGAATGCAGTGGCCTTTGATATATCTGCTGCATGCTCAGGCTTTATCTATGCTATGTCTATTGCTGATCAATTTATAAGAAATGGCACATATAAGACAGCGCTTGTCATTGGCGCAGAGGTCCTCTCAAAGATAATTGACTGGAGCGACAGGAATACCTGTGTCATTTTTGGTGATGGGGCAGGCGCTGTTATCCTGCGTGGAGATAATGGGAAGAGTGGAATTTTATCAACCCACCTCCATACTGACGGCTCAATGTGGGACCTTCTTTATATACCCGGCGGTGGTTCAAGGTATCCTGTGTCTCATCAGATGATCGATGACAAGCTTATTTATATGAAGATGAAGGGGAATGAGACCTTTAAGGTTGCTGTAAAGTCGCTGGAGGCGGTTATCCTTGAGGCAATTGAACATAACAAAATGAAGCCTTCAGATGTAAACTGGATAATTCCGCATCAGGCAAATCTGAGGATAATTCAGGCTGTGGTAAAGAGGCTTGATATACCGATTGAAAGGGTTGTGCTTAATATTGAGAGATACGGGAACACATCTGCTGCCTCTGTGCCGATGGCTCTGGATGAGGCAGTGAGGGATGGCAGGGTAAAGAAGGATGATGTTATTATCTTTGAGGCCTTTGGTGCAGGATTGACATGGGCATCGGCGCTTATACGATGGTAAGCAAGGGAGATGCGATGATAAAGTCAAGGATATGTGAGCTTTTGAATATTGAATATCCAATCTTACAGGGGGGGATGGCTTGGGTATCAACTGCCTCTCTTGCTGCTGCTGTTTCAAATGCAGGAGGGCTTGGCATAATAGGCTCTGCTGCAATGACGGCTGAGATATTAAGAGAAGAGATAAAAAAGGCAAAGTCCCTGACCACGAGGCCGTTTGGTGTAAACCTTATGCTCATGTCCCAGCAGATTAAAGAGCTTGTTGATGTTGTACTGGAAGAATGTGTGCCTGTTGTAACAACAGGCGCAGGAAATCCCGGTATATACATGGAGGCATTCCATAAAAAGGGTATAAAGGTTATCCCTGTTATCCCATCAGTCGCCTTTGCAAAGAGGCTTGAGCGGGGCGGCGCTGATGCATTAATAGCCGAGGGTACAGAATCAGGCGGCCATGTGGGAGAGCTGACAACAATGGCGCTTGTTCCACAAGTGGTTGATGCCGTGAAGGTGCCTGTGATTGCTGCAGGAGGCATCGGAGATGGAAGGGGTATTGCCGCTGCCTTTGCCCTCGGAGCAGAGGGTGTTCAGATAGGCACAAGATTTATTGTTGCCAATGAGTGCACAGTGCATGAAAATTATAAAGAGGCAGTCATAAAGGCCGGGGACAGGGATACAGTTGTTACCGGGAGGAAGACAGGACACCCTGTAAGAATTATAGAGAATAAACTGGCCAAAGAATTTACGCGCCTTGAGGCAGAAGGCGCTAGTATGGAGGAGCTTGAAAAACTTGGCGCAGGAAAGCTCCGCGCAGCAGCAGTTGATGGTGATATGACATACGGCTCTGTTATGTGCGGCCAGATAGCAGGCCTTGTAAAGAAGAGGCAGAGTTCAAAGGAGATTATTCAGGAGTTAATGTCAGAGGCAGAGGCAATTTTAAAGAAGTTGCAGAAAATGGTGGTGTAAATTCATATAATCCCCTCTCCCCTTGCGGGAGAGGGATAGGGTGAGGGGTATCAATTAAAGTGAAACATCCATGCCAATTGGTTGGCACAAAGTGCAATGAAAATAATAACAGACCTAAAGGTCTGTTTCTACGGGTTGCAAGGGTTTGTAGAAACAGGTCTTCAGACCTGTTAGAATAAAGGGTTATTTTCAGATGAAAAAGATTGCATTTATCTTTCCCGGCCAGGGTTCGCAATATCCAGGCATGGGAAAGGAGTTCTTTGATAATTATACAGAGGCAAAAGATATATTTGATGAGGCTGATAATGCCCTCGGCTTCCCGATTTCGCAGCTCTGCTTTAATGGTCCAAAGGAGGCGCTTAGCCTGACTGAGAATACCCAGCCGGCAATCCTGACAGTTAGTATTGCAGCCTTTGAGGTAATTAAAAAGAACGGCATAACACCATTTGTAGTTGCAGGACACAGCCTCGGTGAATACTCCGCTGTAGTGGCAGGGGGAGGGATATCCTTTTCTGATGCTGTAGCATTGGTAAAAAAAAGGGGGCAATTTATGCAGGAGGCCTATCCAGAAGGCAAGGGGATGATGGCTGCAATAATTGGACTTGACAAAGAGGCATTAAATGGTGTATGCAAAGAGGCATCAAATGAAGGGGTGGTATCACCTGCAAACATGAATTCACCTGTTCAGGTTGTTATTGCAGGTGAGAAGAATGCTGTTCAAAAGGCAATGGAGCTTGCAAAAGGGCAGGGTGCAAGGGTTGTTCCGCTTCCTGTTAGTGTGCCTTCACATTGCCGGTTAATGGAGCCTGTAGGCAAGAGATTAGAGACTGAATTAAACAGGATTAAAATTAAAGACCTCAGCATCCCGTTAATTAATAATGCAGATGCTAAGGCAATTACAGATTCGGCAGTAATTAAAGATTCACTTGTCAGACAGCTTTCTTATCCGCTGCTGTGGGTGGATTCCATCTTACGCATAACTGAGATGGGTGTAGATACCTTTATTGAGGCCGGCCCCGGTTCGGTTCTTTCCGGACTGGTTAAGAGAATAGATAAAGGGGTAAAGATTTTTAATGTAGAAAATAAAAAGAGCCTTGAGGATACACTAAAAGGGATTAGTTCATAAGAGGTTTGAGTGATGGACTTAAAAGGAAAGGTAGCATTAGTCACAGGTGCGGCACAGGGAATTGGCAAGGAGATAGCCCTTGCCCTTGCCCGTGCTGGCGCTGATGTGGTGATATCCGATGTTAATCTTGAGGGTGCAGAAGTGGCAGCAAAGGAGATTGAGGCTATTGGCTGCAAGAGCCTTGCAGTGAAGGTGAATGTGGCAAATTTTTCTGAAGTGGATGAGATGATAAATAAGACAATAGAAAAGTTTGGCAGGATTGATATCCTTGTTAATAATGCAGGCATCACAAGGGACAATCTGATTGTAAGGATGAAAGAAGAGGATTGGGACCTTGTTATTGATATAAACCTGAAGGGCACCTTTAACTGCATAAAGGCAGCAATAAGGCCGATGGCAAAACAGAGGAGCGGAAGGATAATAAATATTGCCTCTATAGTTGGTGTTATGGGGAATGCAGGACAGGCAAATTATGTTGCATCCAAGGCAGGGGTGATCGGCCTGACAAAGACTGTTGCGAGGGAATATGCAAACAGGGGGATAAATGTGAATGCCGTTGCCCCGGGTTTTATAGATACTGCAATGACACAGGCATTATCGCAGGAAGTAAGAGATAATCTGCAGAAGCAGATACCTATGGGGAGGCTCGGGACGTCTGAGGATGTAGCAAATGCAGTGAGATTTTTAGCCTCAGACAGCGCGGGCTATATTACAGGACAGGTAATACATGTAAACGGCGGAATGTGGATGTAATGGATAAAAATTTAAAAGGAGGTGAAGGTATTAATGGCAAGTGTGGATGAGAGGGTAAAAAAGATAATAGCAGAACAATTAGGACTTAGTGAGGATGAGGTTATTTCTGAGTCATCATTTGTTGATGACTTGGGCGCAGATTCACTGGATACAGTGGAACTGGTTATGGCCTTTGAGGAGGAGTTCGGGATTGAGATTCCGGATGAGGATGCAGAAAAGATTGCTACTGTCCAGAATGCAATTGATTATATAAAGGAAAAGGTTTAGTCTTTTTTAATATCTATTTTGATTATTGTAGGGGTGGCAGAAATAACCACCCCTATGTTGTTATTTGGCAACATTCTTTGAATGTTGAATTGCAAATTGAAAAGTGTAAAATATAAATTTTAAAATGAAGGCGCAAGCATTAGGAAATTTGCAATTTTAAATTTACAATTTTCATTTTACAATAGAGCGAAGCGACTTGGAGGTGTCTTCTGAAGAGAAGGGTTGTCGTTACAGGATTGGGTATGCTTACCCCCCTCGGCATTGGGGTTGAGAAGAGTTGGGATGCCATGTGCAGGGGCGAGTCAGGTATAGACAAGGTTACGCAGTTTGATGCAAAGGATATGACATCCAGGATTGCGGGTGAGATAAAGGGGTTTGAGCCTGCTGCCTATATAGAGCACAAAGAGATAAAGAAGATGGACAGGTTTATCCAGATTGCAGTTGCTGCAAGCCAGATGGTAATGGATGATTCTGGTTTAAAGATTACGGATGAAAATGCGCCAAGGATTGGTGTTATTGTTGGCGCAGGCATGGGCGGTCTTTCATCCATTGAGTTTTTTTATAAGAGGCTTCTTGAAAACGGCCCGAGAAGGGTTTCGCCTTTTTTTATACCCATTGTTATAATCAACCTTGCTGCAGGCCAGATAGCTATCCGCTATGGCATTAAAGGCCCTAATAGCGCTGTTGCTACTGCATGCGCATCAGGCACGCATGCAATAGGAGATGCCTTTAAGATAATCCAGCGGGGAGATGCTGATGCAATGATTGCAGGCGGTTCAGAGGCATGTATTACTGCTATCGGCTATGCAGGTTTTTGTGCTGCAAAGGCCCTTTCTACAAATAATGATGAGCCAAAGAAGGCGAGCAGGCCTTTTGATGTAAAGAGGGACGGATTTGTAATGGGCGAGGGAGCAGGCCTGCTGATGTTGGAAGAACTGGAATTTGCCCAAAGGCGTGGGGCAAGGATATATGCAGAAATAGCGGGATATGGGATGAGCGGGGATGCCTATCATATTACTGCCCCTTCTCCAGACGGAGATGGTGCGTACAGGTGCATGAAGGCTGCTATGGCAGACTCAGGACTGCCTTTAACAGATATTCAGTATATAAATGCCCATGGCACATCCACAAAGTTTAATGATGAATTTGAGACAATGGCCATAAAAAGGCTCTTTGGCGATTATGCCTATAAGATACCTGTAAGTTCCACAAAATCTATGACAGGCCACCTGCTCGGCGCAGGAGGGGGTGTTGAGGCCATAGTTACAGTACTGACAATGTCTAAGGGGATAATAACACCTACTATTAACTATGAATATCCTGACCCTAAGTGCGACCTTGATTATGTCCCGAACAAGGCAAGACAGGCAGAGGTAAATGCCGCTATGTCAAATTCCTTTGGTTTTGGCGGTACAAATGCCTCTCTGGTCTTTAAAAAACCTAATAAGATGTAATGTTAGAAGAAAAATTATCAGATTTGCAAAAAAT
>CAKKST010000150.1 GCA_919903585.1 Nitrospiria bacterium
ATGGGGATCACGCGCACAATGAAAGAGTCCAAACACAACAATCTGATTGTCTATTGTCCTGAAGTAGATGGCATATGGAAATCTTCTGAGCAGACAGCGTCGGAATTCACCATATACCTTTGGGTAAAGCAGCGGATTGTAAGTTAGCTCACTGGCGGAAGCATAAAACATTCGAAGAAATTCTTCGCCAAGCCCTGAAGCTTTTACTTCATACCAAACATAACCAGCGAGAGCGTCTTCCTCCACGGAGGGGAGAAAGCGTAAGGTGTAGGTCATTTCCTTTTCTCTATTTTGGTTTTGAGTTCCTCAAGAGACAAAAGGTTTCCGGGATTAGATTCATAACTCTTGAGCCTTTTATCTAATTCATCTATGTGGCTTTGTGGTACAGGCACCTTAGATTCATCTAAAGCAATGCTGTCCCACAGCTCCTCAACCAGCAGGATCTTTTCTGGAGTATTCAAATTGGCAATCTCAGGAATATCGCTTACTCGCATTTTAACCTTCTTTCCTTAATATATATTTTACATTAACTAAAATTGCCCTGTCAAACCTTTTCTAACAAAAGAAAAAGGAAAGGAGGAAAAAGTCGACTCTCGGCTTATCAGTTTATGTCCCCCCGCTCCTTAATAACCTCTACTTGCAAATCACGATAATCCGCAATCCCTTTATATTAAGCACTGCACAAGCCTTATAAATAGCCTCATCATTGCAGCAAATTGATATAATCCTAATTGGATAATATAGTATTGACATTAAAAATTTATATATCAGTTAGGTTTGCCTAAATGGAAAAGCCTTAATGGCGTATGTCTGGCAATTATATCAAAGTCGCTGTCTTTATGAATGATCCTGCAATTATATTCAATTGCAATAGTAGAAAGAAGGCTGTCAAAAGCAGATATAGTAACGCCTTTTCTCCTTAGACTAAAAGAGAGTTCAGCAGTTTTGTGCCAGTGGTCATCAGTTATTTTAAGCCAGTGAAGTCCCTTGATTTTACTTTTGATTATTTCCTTTTCATTTTCCGTTCTTGCACCTTGTATTAGTTCAACAATTATAGGGCCTGCAATGGCAGCAGAGTTATTATCAAGTAAAGCAGAAACGGCCTCTTTTATTTCAATAAAGCCTTTTCTTGCAAAGAAACATATCCATGCGCTTGTATCAACAAGAACAAGATTTTCCATTAGTTTTTTGATGCAAGTTTTTCGTGCAGTCTTTCTCGTTTTTGCCGAAGCTTCTTTAGCCCGCTAAGACCCGTTTTTATTATACCGCTTCCCGCCATCTCTTTAAGTTCTCGCCGCAGATTAGCTCTTACAAACTCTTCAAGTGCTCTCCTGACTGTTTCCTTTTTAGTATATGTTCCTGAAGCCTTCATGGCCTTTTTTAGTAAAGAATTATCTATATCTATTAATGTTTTCATGAATCTTTATTTCCTCCATTGATATATATAAAATAGCAAAATTATATATCCAATGTCAACAATAAAACTGCCAAAGGATAAAAAGGTCAAGCACTGGATTAACTTGGCTTTAAAAGTTAAGCAGAGTCTTTAGCAGCTACAGCCACTTTTTCTTTCTGAAATAAACTACCATAATGCCTCCGACAGCGGCCATAATAAACAGGACAACAAGATAACCCCATCGCCATTCAAGCTCTGGCATGTATTTGAAATTCATACCGTATATGCCTGCAATAAAGGTAAGGGGCATAAAGATTGTTGCAATGATTGTTA
>CAKKST010000151.1 GCA_919903585.1 Nitrospiria bacterium
GGCGCCTCTGTCTCAAACTCCTCTGTTACATCAACTACAGAGACAATTGTCAGCTTACCTTTGGAGGCCTTTGCAATTCTTATTGCCTCATCCACTGCAATCTTACTGTATCTTGAGCCATCTGTTGCTGCAAGGACTCGCTTATACATAATTAATGCCCTCCTACTGATAAGATGCCTGATGCTGCAAGCGCAAGCACCAAGACCTCTATTATTGCAATCACACCATAAACAGTGTCCTTTTTCTTAAATAGTATTGGTATAATTGCAATATAACAGATCATTGTAACCCCTGCAAGAAAGGCTATGCCGATAAAATTAAGGAAATCACCTTTATTAAGCATTTTGAGCCATGCCCAGCCGGGATGGATACCCGTACGCTCAAGATATTCATGAACTGGCATCCCCCAGTATTTTGAAAGATCATTAACAGGTAAATATGGTGTAAGCATTCCTGAAAAATACACGATAAATGTAAATATAAGTACAAGCAGCCCTGCCTTCATCCCCCTATCAAGTATCTTTGCATAAGCAACCTGTTCCTCTGTTGTATGAATCTTCTTTTCCATAAGATTTCTCCTCTTTCTATAGTGAATAGTCGTTAGTGAACAGTGGATAATTAAATAATTTTAATTTTAGTTTTTACTATTCACTAAATACTGTTCACTATTCACTGTTTTTATTAGTTCCAAATCCCCAGCCCTTTAAGCAGAGCCCTCGTACCTGCAAAAAATAGCATGATAATAACAATATAGCGGATTGCTGCTGGCTTTGTCTTTGCAAGTATTCTCACACCAACAATAGAGCCGAGCATTATACCTATAATTGATGGAACCACTACCATAGGCAGGACAGCGCCGTTGTTGATATAAATCCATGCCGCAGAGGTATCTGTTATAGAAAGTAGAAACTTGCTCGTTGCAACAGATACCTTCAGAGGAGCTCCCATTAAAAGATTAAGCGTAGGCACATTAGCCCATCCTGCGCCGAGGCCGAACATCCCTGCCATAACCCCAATGATAATAAATAACGCAAGCCCCTGAGGCGTCCTGTGTATCTTCCAGTTAATATCCTGCCCTGTAGTTGCCTCATGATAGACGCCATTTATTCTTAGGGCTGTAGACAGGGCATCTGCCTGTTTAACATCTGGGTATTCAGACTTCTTTGCCATTAACATAATTACTACAATCCCTAAGATAGTAGCTCCGAGGGCAATCTGAACAACATTTGTTGGAAGCGCAAGGCCAATCATCGCACCCACAATAGCGCATGAGGATGCAATTAGCCCAACAGGAAGCGCCAGCCTTAAATCAGCCATGCCTTTTTTAAGCAGGCTGGGTCCGGCAGCCAGCGCCCCTGCGAGGGCAACAAGAAGGCCTGCCCCTCTTACAAAGTCAAGATGAAAGGGAAAAAAACCGCCTATTATTGGAACAAACAAGACACCCCCTCCAACACCCCCGAGCACTGCCACTATCCCGAGCAGAAATGTTACTACAAGCAATATCAATGGCCACCCCCACCACGGCATCTGAGAAGCTGCCTCTGCTGCTACAGGCGGGTCAGTTGCTAAGGCAGGGTCAATTGATATTAAAAAAAGCAGAATAAACATTGTATAAATACAGATTATTAATCCACGAAACATTGTCTCTTTCTCCTCCCAAATCGTAATTATTATTTCTCCCAGAAATAATAAAAATTATACCACTGCTCCGGATACCTTCTTACATACCGCTCAAAAACCCTCACCATCCTTTCCATATTTATTTTTAGATCCCTCTCTTCATTACCTGTATCTTCAATCTCTATCTCCTCCTCTGCTACTGTGTGATAGAGGCCATTATTATCCATAACGGTAAAGGCAGGAATAACAGGGCTCTTTGTCTTCATGGCAATCAGCATGGGACCTCTCGGAAAATAGGCAGGCTTGCCAAAAAAATCTATCAGCATCCCTTTTCTCTCAATATCCCTATCACCCTGAATTGTTACCAATTCATTTTTTTTTAAGGCCTCATGTATCTTTAAAATAAATGTCGGGTCATTCTTTCTGATATGAATAGTATTTATCTTATTCTTTTCCCTCACCTTACCGAGGGTGATATTTATATTGTCAGATTCATAGGGAGACTTTATTACATTTGTCTTAAAACCTGTTAATTGCAGACACAGGGCGCCGAGTTCCCAGTGTCCCAGATGGGCTGTTATAATAATAGCCCCCCTCCCCTTTTTTAATGCCCTCTCAATTATCTCCCTTCCCTTAATCTCAGATACAAAGGTGTTAAGATTATTTTTATCCAGCCGGGACAGCCTAAAGAAGTCCAGAAGGTATCTCCCCCAGTTCTGCCAGATTCTCTTAACAATCCTTCTTACCTCTTTTTCATTCGCATCCTTACCCAGAATAATCCTGATATTTTTATATTGTTCCTCCCTCATTTTTTTTATAAAAAAACAAAGGCTAAAGGCAATAGCCTTTCCTATGCCGTTTGCCGCAGGTTCAGGGAAATACAATGCCCCAAAGGCAATCAGTTTATATATAATATTTCTATCTATAAAGTAGGTCTGGGAGACTTTACTCTCTGAGGGGTTATTTGTCATCTATTTTAAGCCTTGATATTTCAAAATATTGAAATAATTATATATTATTTTGTAAAAAATAAAAGAAAAAAATATGTTAAGGTGAAAACCTTCAGGTCAATGCGTCTTCTTAAAGGGCGCATATCTCCTCCCGCCGGGGATAAAGAACTTACCAAAGAATTCCACATATTGAAGCCTTATAGACTGGATGGTTGGTGAAAGGAGGCTTATCAGTATATTAAAAAGATGAAAGATTGCTGCAATAAAGACACCCAAAACTATATTGCCTGTTATGCCGCCAAGCGCATTTGCAACATAGGCAAGAAAGATTGATGCAAGCCCAAATGCCATCAGCCTGACATATGAAAGGATATTGCCAAAGACCTTAAATAGTTCAAGAGGCGCTAAAAGCCCGCCTGATATTACAAGAACAGGAAAGGCTATCAGAATGGCAATCACACTCGGAGTATATAGGAGCTGAGGGACAACCTTTGTGTAAATACCAAGTAGCACTAATACAATAGCAATAATTAATAGCTTTGATAATTTTGCAATGACTTCCCTCCTGTGTCCTAATCTCAATGAGGTTATTATCCCAAGGATTAATCCCAAGAATATATGGCCAACCCCAACTGATACAGAAAGAAGGAGCAGGGGGACTATTGCATGCATCCTGTCCACACAGAGGGGTTTAAGTCCTATTTGCGCCCCCAATTCACCGAGGAATTCACCATATAAAAATCCAAAAAAGATTGTATATAATGATGAAATAATATATATATGTGAAATGTCGGATAGAAACTGCCTGTCTTTATATTTGTACTTTATAAAGAGGGCTGCCAGCAATATAATTATACCGTATGCTATATCTCCCACAATAGCGCCAAAGAATATGGGAAAGAATATTGCAATAAAGGGCGTTGGATCAATGCTCCCGTACTTTGGAAGGGGAAGGATACGCATAAAAAATTCAAAGGGCTTTATAAGCTTGGGGTTCTTTAAAAAAACAGGAACAAATTCCATCTCCTTCTCCTGAATCTCAAGCTCCTCTAATAAGACCTTGTTCTCAAATTTCTCTACAATGCTTTTTTTGATGCTGTCTATGGATGTCCTTGGAATCCAGCCGTATATGGCAAATGTAAATCTGGTTTCATAGAAATATGCGGTGGTAGTAATCTGTGAGATGGCATCCTCAAGACCGGCACGATATGTATTCAGGCGATGATACCACTCACTGCCAAGCGCCTTTAGCTCATTATTCACAGATTCTACGTCCCTGTCCAGATCAACCCTTCTCCTTATAAGAAATCTGAGCGCCTCTGGAAGGGGTTTGTCTGCTACAGCCTCCGGCAGCCTCAGCTCACTGATATTCTCCTCCCATAACAGCTTCTTTACCCTACCCACATCTGTCTTATTTAATACAAGCAGGCAGGCAATAGTATCTTCATCAACAGGCGCGCCGAATATCTCAAATTTATTTTCAACCAGCTTGCCTATGGCATCCCTGATGTATGGTATCATCTTCTCTTCCTTGCCTCTGACAGTGATGCCGATATAATCAAACTCCCTGCTCTCCTTTATCTTGAGGATAAATGGCGACAGGGCATTCAGGATATCGCCGTATTTTTTTAACAGATCAAGTTCGTCCTGATAAACCTTTTTTTTTGAAGTTGCTGTGTCTGCCTTCTGGCCAATATCTTTAATTAGCGTTATTATATCCCTTAGAAAACTATCAGATGAAAAAAACCATGACATCCCAGGCCTCTTCTCCTCTTTCTCACCTGCTGCAGATCTAATGGAAGGAAGTATAAGCAGGATATGCTTAACATCATCCCTTATCTTTTCAAAAAGCGCCCTCTTTTTTGCCCCTTCATCATCAAGGGTCATTTTTTTTAAGTATCTCTCTTTTTTTTCAAATTCTACCGGCAGGGATTCTATGTGGACTACGCCGAGGGTGTGAAGAAGGTCAGTGGCCTCAGGCAGGAGGCCCTTTGGTCCGAGGATCCTCACCTTTATCATCTCAACAATCATGGCAATACCTTTTTTATTACAAGGTCAACTGCATCTTTAATCCTTTTTTCAGAGGATGATCTTAGCCTCTCTGTTATACTGTCAGTCTCTGCAATTATCCTCTCTGCCTCCTTTTCTGCCTCATTCAGCCTGTTCTTTTGATACTTCTCACCTGTATCTTTAAGGGAAACTGCGCCCCTTTTCAATATCTCATCGGCCTTATCCCTTGCATCTTTTATAATTTTATCTGCCTCATCCCCCGCCCCCTTCAGCATTTTCTCAATCTTATCCTCTGTCTTGTGTATTTTATCTATAACGGATGAGTCATTATAATTAATATCAGCCATGCCTATATCCCTATTGCCTCTTTTACCTCATTCAATGTCTCAGCGGCTATTTTTTTTGCCTTTGCTGAACCTGCCTCAGCTATATCCATAACCTTTTTGGGATCAGAAAGGAGCGCCTCCCTCTTTTCCCAGATTGGCTTCATTGATATTTTCATCCTCTCAACCAGCCTCTTTTTGCAGTCAGTGCAGCCGATGCCAGCGCCCCTGCAATCCTTATCTATCTGGTTTACCTCATCTGCTGATGAATATATCTTATGAAATACAAAAACTGTGCAGACATCCGGATTCCCCTTATCTGTACGGCGCACCCTTGCAGGGTCTGTTATAAGATTCTTTACCTTGTTTTCAAAGACATCCTGAGGATCAGAAAGATATATGGCATTATTATAGCTCTTGCTCATCTTCCTGCCGTCAGTGCCCGGAAGTTTTGGTATATTTGTTAAGAGAGGCTCAGGCTCAACTAATTTAGCATTATAAAGGAAATTGAATCGCCTCGCAATCTCCCTCGTAAGCTCAAGATGCGGCAACTGGTCTATTCCAACAGGCACAGCATTGGCCTTATAGCTCAATATATCTGCTGACTGCAAAACAGGATAGCCTAAAAATCCGTATGTTGACAAGTCCTTGTTTTTTATCTGCGTTATCTGCTCTTTATATGTCGGGTTTCTCTCAAGCCATGAGACTGGTGTTATCATGGACAATAAGAGATACAGGAGTGCGTGCTCCTCAACCCTTGATTGAATAAAGATGGTAGACTTCTCAGGGTCAAGGCCGCAGGCAAACCAGTCAATGAGCAACTGCGTTATATTTTCTCTTATATCCTTTGTATTCTCATAATTTGTGGACATGGCATGCCAGTCTGCAACAAAGAAGAAACATTCATCCTCCTCCTGAAGCTTTATCCAGTTTTGCAGGGCGCCAATCAGGTTGCCAAGGTGCATCCTTCCGCTCGGCTGCATACCGCTTAATATCCGCTTTTTTTTCATAAAAAAATACTCTCTCCTTTACATATTCCATCTCTCTTCCCTTCCTGCCTGTCCCTGCTTGCCAGCAGGCAAGGGCAGACAGGGATGGGAGGGGACTAATAAGGGAGGGTGAACTGTGCAAAAGCACAAAGGTTTTGGAAGCAATTACCCTAAACTTGCAAAATGTGAGCATAATATAACCCAAAAACCCTTATCTTGCAAGGAGAAAAGAGCATAGTAAAAGGCATTCAGACCCTTAAACCTGAAGAACAATTAACCCTGATTGAATTACTCTCTTCCCGGCTTAAAAAGTCCCTTTTACCCCCCCACTCTCAAAATTCCTTTGCAATTTTTGAAATCTCTTTAACAGGCAGCGCAAAGATATTTCGTCCTATGGGATAAGATTCTTTGCCCGGATATACAATAAAACCCCTTTTGCATGACAGGTCTTCACATGCCACCCAAAATCCCTTTTCTGCTTTTGGGCTCAAGGAATATTTAATCTCTATTGCTATGGGTCTATTTTTCCTGTCAAAGACCAATAAATCAACTTCAGCGCCAGCGCCTGTTCTATAAAAATAGAGAGGGGTGTTTTCAGGCAGTATCCCTGCTATCTGTTCAATAACAAATCCTTCCCATGAACTGCCAACAACAGGATGCGCCTGCAAGCCATCAAATGTTTTTATCATTAACAAGGCATGTAAAAGACCTGAATCGCGGATATAGACCTTTGGTGATTTTATCAACCTTTTCCTGATATTTAAATGGTAAGGCTGAAGTTGCCTCACTATAAAGGTCTCTTCAAGGATGTCAAGATAGTGTCTTACTGTTGGCGCTGAAAGCCCAAGCCCGCTTGCAATCTTACTTGCATTCCAGAGTTGTCCATGCATATGTGCAAGCATTGTCCAGAATCTCCTTAAATTTATTGACGGTACATGTATCCCTAATTGGGGTATATCCCTTTCCAGATATGTCCTGATAAATGACTCCCGCCAGATAAAACTATCATCGGAATTTCCTGCAAGGTAACTATTGGGGAAACCTCCCCTTAACCATAAAGCATTAAGGTTATCATAGCCTGTTTCGTTCAGGTTAAGGGGTTTCAACTCGTGATAGATTATACGGCCTGCAAGGCTTTCTGAAGAATGTCTAATCA